>CAXICH010000037.1:0-13414 GCA_964022245.1 uncultured Alphaproteobacteria bacterium | reverse complement strand
TGGCGCGGACCTGCTGGGCGAACAGGGGCGCGGCCCGGCGCAGGGGATCGCCGCCTTCCAGCCCCAGGCCGCTGCGCGCGAACAGGTCCCGCCGGGCCGGCCGCAGCACCGCCAGCGCCTCGCCCGGCCGCCCGCGGTCCGACAGGAAGTCGGCCATCGTCCCCGCCAGCCGCACCGCCTCCGGATGCCCCGGCGCCAGCCGCGCGGCCAGAATCGCCTGCGACCGCTGGTACAGGGCCTCGGCATTGGCATCATCGCCGGTCTCCGCCAGCGCCAGCGCCCGGCCCTCCAGCGTGGTGACCAGATCCGGGCTGTCGGCGCCCAGGCCCGGCTCCAGCACCGCCAGCGCCTCGGCGAACAGCGGCAGGGCCTCGGCATGACGCCCCTGTCCGGACAGGGTGATGGCCAGATTGGCCCGCGCGATGCCGGTGAACGGGTGCTCCGGCCCGGCCAGCTCGACCGCCATGGCCAGCACCCGCTCGAACACCGGCTGGGCCTCGACGTCGCGATCCGCCACATGCAGGTACCAGCCGAAATTGTTCAGCAGCTGCGCCACCAGAAACGGATCGCCCAGTCCCTCGGCAATGCCCACCGCCCGCGCATAGGCGGCCTCGGCCTGATCCATCCGGCCGGTGCGCCGCAGCACATTTCCGAGGTTGCTGAGCACCAGCGCCACCGTGTCGCTGTCGCGGCCATAGGCCACCTCATAGACGCCCAGCGCCCGGCGAAAGATCGGCTCGGCCTCGGCGAACCGCCCCTGGGCCATCAGGGCGTTGGCCAGCTGGTTCATGGTGTCGGCGGTCAGCGGATCGTGGGGTCCCAGCAGCTCCAGCCGCAGGTCCAGACCTCGCCGTGCGGCGTTCTCCGCCTCGACGAAGCGGCCCAGCGCATCCAGCGCCCGACCCTCCTCGAACAGCAGTTCGGCCGCCGTGGCGGGATCCGAGCGATCCACCAGCAGGGCGCGCGCGCGCGCGACGTTGACCAGCGCCGCCTCATAGCGTCCCTGGATGTAGAACAGCCGTCCCTGAATCTGCAGGGGCTTGACCAGGGCCGGGTCGGTCGGTCCGCGCGCCGCCTCGATGACGGCGACGGCGGTGGTCAGCGCCTGCCCGGCCTCCGCCGGACGATCGGTCGCCAGACGCAGGCGCGCGATCTCGACCCAGGCGGCCGAGGCATCCTCGACCTTGCCGGTCTGCACAAATGCCGCTGCGGCCTCGACAAAAGCCGTCTCCGCGACCGCCACCTCCCCGGCGTCCCGGGCGGCGACGGCGGCCTGCAGCCGGTCGCGGGCGAGGACATCGGGGCTGGAGACCCGCACATCCGTCGGCCCGGCCGTCGGCGGCGGAGGGGGGGGCGGGGGCGGCGGGGGCGCATCCTGGGCCAGGGCCGTTCCGGCGATCATCAGACTGCCTGCCAGCGCCGCACAGGCGGCCAGCGCCCGAACGGTCAGACGGTTCAGCGACGGAACAGGGCGGGACAGGACGCGGATCATGACGCGGCAACCTGCGCCGAACGCCGTTTCGAGACAAGTCCGGACACGGGGGGGCTCCCGGGATGAACGCCGGATGAACGGCCCCCTCCCGCAGGGTTCAGGCGCCGTCCGCCAATATGGGTCCATAGTCTTCACCCGACCCTCCACGAAAGGACGGCTCCATGACCCGCACCCTGACTGCCGACACCGCCCAACGCACCGCCGTGACGGGGGCCCTGACCGCCGGCGTTCTGGCGCTCGGCCTGATGGTCGCCAATCCGGCGGCCGCCCAGAACTATCGCTATGACCGCTATCCGGACCGCGACCGGTCTTCCAGCGGCGAGGATGCCCTGCTCGGCGCCGCCGTAGGGGCCATCGCCGGCGCCATCATCGGCAATGGCGATGGCGAATATATTCTCGGCGGCGCGGTCGCCGGCGCGGCGATCGGTGCGACCGCCAACCGGGGCAACGACTGCGAGTACTACCGGGGCGGCCGCTGCTACCGGAACCAGGGCCACTGGGAGCGCGAACACGGCATCAACAGCCGGGATCCCCGCTACAACAGCCGGGACCGCCGCGACCAGCGGTACGACCGCCGCTACGACCGCCGCGATGACCGTCGGGATCGACGCTACGACCGTCGCGACGACCGCCGCGACTATCGCTACGATCGCCGCTGGTAAGGATCAGGCCATCCGGCCAAACAGTGACCGCGTGGACGGGTCCCAGGTCTCTGGGGCCCGTTTTTCGTGTGCCGCTCCGAGGATCCGCGTCGCCATGACCTTGCCCAGTTCGACGCCCCATTGGTCAAAGCTGTTGATGTCCCAGATCACGCCTTCCACGAAGGTCTTGTGCTCATAGAGGGCCAGCAGCGCCCCCAGCGCCTGCGGCGTCAGCCGGTCCATCAGGATGGTGGTCGAGGGGCGGTTGCCGGGAAAGGCCCGGTGCGGCGCCAGCCGTTCCGCCTCGGCTTGATCCATCCCCTGGTCGACCATCCCGGCCAGTGCAGCCCCGGCCGTCCGCCCCCGCATCAGGGCCTCCGACTGGGCCACCGCATTGGACCAAAGGGGAGCGCCGTCCCGGCCCTCCATCGTCTCCCGCACCACGACGAATTCGGCGGGCACCACCTCGGGGCCCTGATGCAATTGCTGGAAAAACGCGTGCTGGCCGTTGGTGCCGGGCTCGCCGAACACCACAGGGCCGGTGCCGCGCATCGCCGGGCTGCCGTCACGGGTGACCCTCTTGCCGTTCGATTCCATCTCGAGCTGCTGCAGGAAGGCGGGAAGACGCCTGAGGCCGTGGGCATAGGGCGCGACCGTGCGTGCCCGTCGCTTCAGCCCCTCGACATTATAAACCTGGGCCAGCGCCAGCAGCACCGGCGCATTGTGGGACAGCGGGGTCTCGAGAAAATGCCGATCCATCGCGCTGGCCCCGGCCAGCAGGTGGCGAAAGGCCTCCCCCCCCAGACCGATCACGCACGACAGGCTGACCGCTGACCACAGGGAATAGCGACCGCCGACCCAGTCCGAGAAACCGAATACCCGGCCACAGCCGAACGCCTCGGCCTTGTCCGGGGCCGCCGACACGCCAACGAGATGCCGCCGCAGGCCGTCTTCCGGCAGGGCCGCTGCCAGCCAGTCGCGCGCCAGCCGGGCGTTGGCCAGGGTCTCCTGTGTCGTGAAGGTCTTGGAGACCACGATCACCAGCGTCGAGGCCGGATCCAGTCCCGTCAGGGCCTCGGCCATCTCCCGGGGATCGATATTGGCGACAAACCGGACGTCGATGGCGGGATCCAGCGGTCTCAGCGCATCCCACACCAGACGCGGCCCCAGATCCGACCCGCCGATGCCGATGTGGACCACCGCCCGGAACGGTTGGCCCGTCGCGCCGACCTCGTCACCGACGCGGATCGCCTCGGCATAAGCGACCATCTGGTCGCGCACCTGTTCGACCTCGCGCGAGACCGGCTCGCCCAGCGCCTCGAAATGGGCGCCGTCGGGGGCCCGCAGCGCAGGATGCAGCACCGCCCGGCCTTCGGTGGCATTGACCGCAGCCCCGTTGAACAGGGCCCGCTTCCAGTCGCCGACATCACAGGCCTCGGCCAGTGCCAGACCGGCATCCAGCCCCCGGGCGCTAAACGCCTGTTTCGACAGGTCGAGGGTCAGGCCCGCGACCTCCAGCGTCAGCCGCTCGACCCGACCGGCGTCCTGCTCAAACAGCGTCTCGATGCGGATTTCCCCGTCCTCAGCGGCGACGGCGTCAAAGCGGGCCCAGGCCTCGCCCCGGCGTTTCGGGTCAGTGACAGGCAGGGCGATGGACATGGGCGACTCCGGATCGGGGGGTGGGCGTCAAGGGCTCGTTTACGGCTGGGGCGTAAACCGGTGCAATCCCCAAGGTCGCCCCGATTCGGGAAACGACCCGACGATTGATGTCATGCAAGGGCGTTCTGGCGCCCGGAAAGGTTCCCATGTCCTGCGGACTGGCCCTCGCGACCGCCCTCCTGCTCGCCAATCCCGATGTGGCGCTGGCCGCTTCGCTGGACCCCGCCACCGTGCCGGCCGACCTCACCGGCCTGGCGTCCGAGCCCCTGTTCGTCGACATCGTCTCGCGGTCCGGCCGCCTCAAGGACGTGGCCGAGGGCTGGGCCGCCACCGGCGCCGTCCATGCGCCCGGCTTTCTGACGGGCAGCGAGTGGCTGAACTTCCGCACCGAGGCCACGGCTCTGGGTGAGCTGAACCTGCAGGGGCATCTGATCCTCAAGTCCCGCGAGAGCGAGGGCGACATGACCTGCATCCTGCGCGGCCTGTCCGAAGACCTGCCGGTCCGTCTGGCCGATATGGAAGCCGCCGCCACACCGGGTGACCGCGACCTTGCCCTGGCCGAACTGGTGCATCTGTTCGACGACAACATCGCCGTCATCACCAGCCCGGCCCAGACATTTCCGGAATAGAGCTCCTCCCGGAATGAGGGGCGTTACGCCCCTTCCAGCTCGTCCGCATATTTGATCGAACAGCCATAGGGCGTGGCGAACGGCGTCGCGACGGCTCGGCCCTCTTCCATGTCCGTCAGGGCGGCCCGCACATAGTTGTTGGCCCCGTCCAGATCCTCGATCTTGTTGGTCGGACGGTCATCGATCCCGCCGACAAACATCAGCCGACCTTCCGGATCGATGATGCGCATGTCCGGCGTGGTCTTCGCATCATACAGACGGCCAACCGTGCCTTCGGGGTCCAGCAGCAGATGGGTGGCGGCGGCATTGTTGCGCGACTGCCATTCCCGTGCGGCGTCCCCCTCGACAAAGCCCTGCTCGCCCGGTGCCGAGGAAATGATGGTCAGCCACACCACGCCGTCCCCGGTCGCCTCGCGCTGCAGGGCCTGCATGGCGCCGGCCTCATAGTGTTTCTGGACATAGGGGCAGCCCTCATTGGTCCACTCCAGAACGACCGTCCTGCCGCGGAAATCGGCCAGGCTGCGCTCGACGCCCTCGGCATCGACCAGGGTGAAGGCCGGGGCCATGTCGGCGGCCGGCGCTTCGGCGGTTTCGGTGGATCCGGTCTCGGGGGCCTCGGCAGCGGGGCTACAGGCGGCCAGGAAGGCCAGGGCAGCGCCGGTGGCCAGAAGTCGGATGATCATCGCAGTCTCTCCGTCAGGGTGGGCGGGAAATCAGACCCTCATGACCCGGTGTCGCGGATCGCCTCGGCGACCAGTCCCGGGGTCAACAGCTGCGGCAGCACGCGGGGTGCGTCGGTACCCGGTGCATACAGCAGATACAGCGGAACGCCCGATCGTCCGTGACGCTCCAGTTCGCGGGTGATGGCGGGATCGCGCACCGTCCAGTCTCCGACCAGATAGACGGCGTTTGTCTCCTCCAGCGCCTCGCGGACCTGACCGGACGACAGCGCCACGCGCTCGTTGATCTTGCAGGTCACGCACCAGTCGGCGGTGAAATTGACCAGCACGGGCCGTCCCTCGGCCTGCGCGGCCGCGACCGCCTCCTCTGACCAGACCCCGGCCTGCGACCCGGCGTCTGCTGATGCGGCGGCCTGGTTCGACGTGGCCGGCTCCATCCGGCTGACGAGGGCCAGCGCCGCGACCATGGCGACCAGTGACAGCCCTCCAAAAATCAGGGTCCAGCGCCCGGCCCCCGCCTGTCGCGCCCCCCACAGCCACAGGGCAAGGGCCAGCATCAACCCGGCGATCAGCCCCAGCGCCAGCACCTCGCTACCGGCCTGTCGTGCCGCTACCCAGGCCAGCCATAGCGCCGTCGCATACATGGGAAAGGCGAGCAGACCCTTCATCCGGTCCATCCACGCCCCCGGCCGGGGCAGGCGTGCCAGAAGGGCCGGGCTGAAGGCCACGACCACGAATGGCAGGGCCAGCCCCAGACCCAGCATCAGAAACACGATCAACGCCGCAGGCCACGGCATGATGAGCGCTGCCCCCAGCGCGGCGGCCATGAAGGGCGCGGTGCAGGGCGCGGCCACGGCCACAGCCAGCACCCCTGTGAAAAAGGCTCCGGTACCGCCGGGCAGGCGCGACAGCCGCGTCTCGCCCAGTCCCTGCAGGGACTGACCGATATGATAGACGCCCGACAGGTTCAGCCCGACCGCCAGCGTCAGCAGCGACAGCGACAGCACGACGACCGGGCTCTGCAGCTGAAAGCCCCAGCCGACGGCCTCGCCCGCCGCGCGCAGGCCCAGCATCAGTCCGGCCAGCAGCAGGAAGGTCACCAGAACCCCGGCCAGGAACATCAGGCCGTCGCGCCGCGCCTCACGGGGCTCATGCGCCGCCCGGGCCAGCGCCGCCGCCTTCATCGCCAGAATGGGAAACACACAGGGCATCAGGTTCAGGATCAGCCCGCCGACCAGCGCCAGCAGCGCCGCCTGCACGAGGGCCGGCAGAGTGAATCCGGCCGGCCCGGCGCGCTCGTCTGTCTGCAGTGCGCCGCCGCCGCTGACCCCATCGGGCAAGGGGCCGGGATCGGCAATGATCTCGAAAGCGCCCTGCCCGGTGGTGATCACGCCGGCCACCGGCCCGGTCAGACCGCCCGCGCGCACCTTGCCGCCGGCTGTCAGGGTCAGGCTCAGTCCCTCCGGGCCCCAGGTGCCGGTCTGGGGCGCGGCATGGTCGATGATCCCGCCCTCGAACGGAAAGAAATAGACGGGCCCGGGGCCCTCCGGTCCCTGGACGGCGTCGCCGGTCACGCCCAGCGTCAGGCCGCCGTCGTCAGCGCGCGCGATGCGCGCGGTCAGGCCTGCGGGGCGGGGCGAGGACTGCAGCACCGCCTGGATGGCGCTGGCGTGGCGGGTCTCGAGCGGATTCCGGTCCGCCGCCCCGACCGGCAGGCGCAGCCCCAGCGTCAACTCGTCCGGGACGCACATCTCGGCGCTGCACACCAGAAACAGGGCCGTGACCGACAGGTTCAGCACCTCGCCCGGCGCGGCGTCGGCCGGAACCGTGATCGGCACCGGCAGATAGACGACGTCCGAATAGCCATAGTTCATCAGCCCCGAGAGGGGCTGTCGCTCGGGCAGGGGCCAGACGATGTCGCCGGACTCCCAGTCTTCGGGCAGGCTCCAGTCGAGGGTGGTGGCCCCGCCGGAGTCACCGGGATTGCGCCAATAGGTGTGCCAGCCGGGCTCGATGTCCTGACGGACGGCCAGCACCAGCGTCGATCCCGGGGTGGCGCTCGCCGTCATGGAGACCAGTTCGGCCGTGATCCGCTCGGTCGAGGCGGGTCCGATGGTCGGCGAGGCCTCCTGGGCCCGGACCGGCGCGGCCGCCATCGCCAGCCAGCCCCCGATCAGGATCGCAAGCAGGGATGCCAGGAGGGAAGTCGGTCGCCGCAGCCTCGTCACCCGGATCCTCGTCAACAATCGATCTGGACCTACCCTAGACAGGGAAAGGCTGGCAGGTCACGCCTTCGAGGCCCGCACTGCGACTGCGGGTCGCGGCTAGCGGCGTGGCGCGGCGTCGACGAGAACCTCGGTGCGGCGGCGAAGGGGTTCGGCGCGACCATCGGCGGTCACGGCCCCGGTGTCGCCCTGGACCGCGATTTCAAAGGCCGGCAGGGGCCAGCCTTCCGCCTCGAGGGCTTCCGTGACGGCGATGGCCCGCCGCTCCGACAGCCCCTGATTGGCCGACGACGACCCGGTGGCCGAGGCCAGGCCGATGACCTGCACCTTGCGGATGTCGCAATCTCTCAGCTGGTCGGCGGTCAGGCGAATGGCCTGAAGGGCCGGGTCGGTCAGCCGTGCCTCGCCCTCGGAGAAATAGATGTCGAACCGCTGGGCGGTGCAGGTCGTCGGCGTCGACACCAGATCGCTCCGGTCCCGGAACAGGCCCGAACTCTCGCACCCCGTCAGAACAAGGGCTGCAGCCCCCGCCATGGCCATGAAACGCAGCGTCGACATTGATGACATGATCAGCTCCCACCCGGACAATCCCCTACCCTAACAGAAAAAGGCGGCCCTCCCGCATGGAAAGGCCGCCCTCCTCGTCAGATTATCACTCCGGAATCAGTACCGCGGCGGGTTCCGACGCGTCCCGTCTTCCCAGTAACAGTCACCTTCCGGATAGCAGTAGTAGTAGGCGCCACGCTGCTGGTCGTAGTTGCGGCGCTGGTTGGCGCGGTCCTGCTGCGACCCGCGGATGGCCCCGGCGGCCCCGCCTACGGCAGCACCGATGGCGGCGCCCGTTCCGGCGCTGCCGTCGCCGACATTGTTTCCGATAATGGCGCCGGCAACGGCACCAATGGCTGCACCGGCAGCGCCCTGACGGACGGTCTGGTTCGGGTTACCATACGGATCACTGGCGCAGGCCGAGGTCAGCAGTCCTGCAGCCGCAACGGCCAAAAATACCTTCTTCATCGTCAATCCCTTTTCCCTTCGGTTCGCCCCCGAGGTGAGAACGCTGGATTACTGCCCCGGTTCCTCGACTATATCTCGCATTAAGACTGTATTAAGGTCCGGGAGACGGGGCCGGGGGGCGTCTGTGCCACCGGTGCTCCCGAACGTAGGGGGTTTAGCGTATGCGTTTCAACCAGATCACTCGCATGGCCGACGACGGCCACAGTGGCCCCGTATGGGCCCGCAAGAGCAGGCGGTCGGGGGGTGGCCTGTCCGGCCTCCTCGGTCTGATCATTACCCTTCTCGCCGTGTTCGGGGCGCTGACAGCCGCCCTCGGCGTCAAGGAGCAGTCGCTCGCCGAGGGCGGGGCTGTCCTCGACGGCTGGATCACCAAGGGTGTTGACGGTGCCAGGGGTCTGGTGGGCCAGGCGCCCGAGGCCGCTGAAGCGGTGGCCGATGACGCCGGCAATCTGGCGGAGAAGACCGGTAACGCCCTCGAAGCCGGGGCCGAAAAGACCGACGACGAACTGTCCAATCCCTGAGCGTTCGCGCAGGGCGCGCGGCGGTGGAACGTCATGGCCAGTCGGCACGTTGACGGGCCATGGCTGAAACCTTGACCGTAGATGAGTCGTCACCCGTACGCACGCTGACGACCGCGGTGCCGCTGGGCACAATCGTCGTGCTGGTCAATCCCCTGTCGGGCGGTGTCGGGGCCGATGCCGTGTCGGAGGTGGAGGCCATACTGTCTGACTATCCCGTCACGGCGACCGTCGTCGCCCTGACGCCGGACGCGTTCGACGATCAGGTGGACGAGGCGTTTGCCGCGACGTCCGATGCCCTGTTTGTGCTGGCCGGCGACGGCACGGCGGGCACCATCGCTGCCCGTGCCGGACCCAAGGGTCCGCTTGTCGCGCCCCTCCCCGGTGGCACGATGAACATGCTGCCCAAGGCGCTTTACGGCACGGGAGACTGGAAAGAGGCGCTGCGGCGGGCCCTCGAGCACGGTACCGAAATTCCCGTGGCGGGCGGGCGCGTCGTGGATGCGACGGACTCCCGCCCCTTCTTCTGTGCTGCCATTCTGGGTGCGCCTGCCCTCTGGGCCCCGGCCCGCGAGGCGGTCCGCACCGGCCGGTTGCGGCTGGCATGGCTGTATGGCCTGAGAGCCCTTCGTCGCGCCTTCAGCGGGCGCCTGCGATACACCCTAGTTGGCGAGCATCCCTCCCGGACCGAAGCCCTCGTGCTGATCAGCCCGACCATCTCCCGAGCCATCGATGCCGGAGGGGGCCTCGAGGCGGCCGCCATGAACACCACAGGCGCGGCCGAGGCCTTCCGGCTGGCGGCCCACGCCCTGTTCGACGACTGGCGGCGTGACCCGGCGGTCCGGACCCGCACGACCCGCTACGCCAGCGTCTCGGCCCGGTCCCGCATCCCGGCGGTTATCGACGGCGAGCCCACCCTCCTCGACTCCGAGGCCGAAGTGATCTTCGACGCCGTGGCCTTCCGCGCCCTCGCCCCCGCCCCCGAGCCGCAAGCCGAGGCGGAGGCGGGCGTCTGATGGGTCGGATCATCCAGATATCGGACGTTCATTTCGGCTGCGAGATTCCCGAGGCGGTCGCCGCGGCCCATGATCTGCTGCACGACCTGCGGCCGGACCTGACCCTGATCACCGGCGACATCACCCAGGTCGGGGCCCGTACCGAGTTCCTCGCGGCAGCCCGCTGGATCGACAGCCTGCCCACGCCCGTCTTCGTCACGGTCGGCAATCACGACGTGCCCTACTGGGACGTGGTGGCCCGGGTGTTTCATCCGTGGACCGCCTTTGAGGCCGCCGTGGGCCACCCGGCCCACGATCACCAGTTCAGCGCCCGCCTTGCCGACACGGCCCTCATGGTCCGGGGGATCACCACTGCGCGGGGCTGGCAGGCCCGTCTGAACTGGTCGAAGGGGGTCATCGATCTCGACCAGACCGCCCGTGCCGCAGACGCCCTGTCCCGCGCGCCGGCGGGCGCCCTCCGCATTGTGGCGGTGCACCACCCCCTGATCGAGATGGATGGCGCCCCGGTCACGGGTGACGTCAAGCGAGGCCGCAGGGCCGCGGAGCTGTTCGCGGACGCCGGGGTAGACCTCGTGTTGAGCGGCCACGTGCATGTGCCCTTCGCCCTGCCGATCCAGCTCGGCGACCACCGCTCCTATGCCGTGGGCTGCGGAACCCTGTCGCATCGGCTGCGGGGCGTACCGCCCAGCTTCAACCGCATCGAATGGGACGACGAGACCATCACTGTTACCGTTCTGGCCTTTGACGGGAAGGGGTTCGTTGAGGACAGATCCTGGACCCTGTCGCGACGTCAGGACACGCGCCGGGCGGAAACCGCCCCCCGTCCCGAAGCGGTGGCTGAGGAGATGCGTCAGCTGGCCGAGGACGACCCCGACTAGCACCTGCGCCGGTTTTGCGCGGGCGTGCGGGCGGTGCTAGACGCGCGGCCAGTTCCGCCGCCTCCCCGCGCCCTCCAGACAGAGCCTCGCCCATGCCCGCTGCTCCCGACTTTCCGCCCGCCCCGGATGCCCTGCGTCCAGTCCGGGCCCTGATCTCCCTTTCGGACAAGTCCGGCCTGGAAGAGGTCGCCCGGGCGCTTCACGACCTCGGGGTGGAGCTGGTGTCCACGGGCGGGACGCGGGCGGCGATCGACGCGGCAGGCCTGCCGGTCCGAGACGTCGCGGACCTGACCGGCTTCCCGGAAATGATGGATGGCCGGGTCAAGACGCTGCATCCGGTGGTGCACGGGGGCCTGCTGGGGGTCCGCAACGCCCCCGCCCACGCAGCGGCGATGGCCGAGCACGGCATCGGTCCCATCGATATCGCCTGGATCGACCTCTATCCCTTCGAATCCACTGTTGAATCCGGTGCCGGCTTCGAGGCCTGCATCGAGAATATCGACATCGGCGGCCCCGCCATGATCCGCTCTGCAGCCAAAAACCACGGCCACGTCGCCGTCTGCGTCGACCGTGAGGCCATGGATCAGGTGATCGCCGCCCTGAAGGCCGACGGCACGACGTCGCTGGCCCTGCGCAAGCAGCTGGCCGCCCGCGCCTTCGCCCGCACCGCCGCCTATGACGCCGCCGTCAGCGGCTGGTTCGCGGCCCGCGTCGAGGATGCCGCGCCGGTCCGCAAGGCCATCGCCGGTACGCTGGCCCAGACCCTCCGCTATGGCGAGAACCCGCATCAGTCCGGCGCCTTCTATCGCACCGCCGATCGCCGGCCCGGCGTCGCGAATGCCCGCCAGCTGCAGGGCAAGGAACTGGGCTATAACAACATTGCCGACGCCGACGCCGCCTATGAGCTGGTCGCCGAGTTCAGCGAGCCGGCCTGTGTGATCGTGAAGCACGCCAACCCGTGCGGCGTGGCCTTCGGTGCTGACCTCTCCACCGCCTATCAGCGCGCCCTGGAGTGCGACCCGGTGTCGGCCTTCGGCGGCGTGGTCGCGGTCAATCGGCCCCTGAGCGGGGCCGATGCCCGGCTGATCACCGACATTTTCACCGAGGTGGTCATCGCGCCCGGCGCCGATGACGAGGCCCGGGCCGTGTTTGCGGCCAAGAAGAACCTGCGGCTGCTGCTGACCGACGGCCTGCCGGACCCGATGCAGACGGGATCGGTGTTCCGCTCGGTGGCCGGCGGCTTTCTGGTCCAGTCGCGCGATCTGGCGCGGATCACTCCCGCCGACCTGACCTTCGTCACGAAGCGCCAGCCGAGCGATGCCGAGGTGCGGGACATGCTGTTCGCCTTCACCGTCGCCAAGCACGTCAAGTCGAACGCCATCGTCTATGCGAAGGACGGCCAGACCGCCGGTATCGGCGCGGGTCAGATGAACCGCCGCGACAGCGCCCGCATCGCCGCGATCCGCGCCCGTGAGGCCGGGGAAACCAGGGGACTGGCGTCGCTGGCCGAAGGCTCGGCCTGCGCGTCCGAAGCCTTCTTCCCCTTTGCCGACGGCCTGCTGGAGGCGGTCGCCGCCGGGGCCACCTCGGTCATCCAGCCGGGCGGGTCGATCCGCGATGCCGAGGTGATCGCCGCCGCCGACGACAAGGGCATCGCCATGGCCTTTACGGGGGTCCGGGTCTTCAGGCACTGAATCTGGCCCTATGCTCGCGACGCGGTCGCTCGCGGCTTGAGGGCCCTGGGGGTTATCATGGACACACTTGCGGAACGCTGGGCCCGGCTGGAGCGGCATGTCACGGTGGTCGGGCCGGACGACGACCGGCCACGCCCGGCGGTGCTGCTGTTCCATGGTTGCGGCGGCATCCGCGACCACCTGCCCCTCTATGCCGAAGCGGCGAAGGCCGCGGGCTGGCGGGCGTACATCATTGATTCCTTCGCCCCGAGAGGGTGGAGCCGCACCTTCGCCATGGCCACGGTCTGCACCGGCCTTCATTTTCGCGGCTATGCCCGGGGCGGGGATGTGCTGGCCACGATCGACGGCCTGTCGCGCCGGCCCGAGGTCGATGCCGGACGGCTGTGCCTGGCCGGATGGAGCCACGGCGGCTGGGGCATCATGGAGGCCATGAGCGCGGACCCCCGGCCCGGCGCGCTGGGCCTGGCCGATCCTGCCGCCTGCGACCTTGCGGGGGTCAAGGGGGCCTGGCTGGCCTACCCCTACGTGGGCTTGCTGGCGGTCAACCGGATGAAGCCCTGGCGGCACTGTCCCCGGACCATCGGGGTGATCGCCCGGACCGACCACCTGACGTCCGTCCGCAATGCTGAGCGGGTCCATGCCATGGTCCGCAACTGCGGGACCGAGATCGAGACCTGGATCGCCGAGGGCACGCACGCCTTCGACGAACCGATGAGCGCCTCGCCGATGCGCCACGACCCCGAACTGACCCGCGAGGCGATCCGGCGCTTCACCGCCCTGCTGACCGATCTGGCGCCCGCGCTCTAGACGGGCTCGACGACGACCTCGCCGCGGATGGAATTGGCCAGATAGCAGGCCTCATGCGCCCGGTGGTGGAGGTCGTCCAGAACCTCGGCCGAGGGGACTTCGCCGCCCCAGCGGATGTCGGGACGCAGGGTCACGCGGGTGATCGAGACCTTGCCCCGGTC
>CAXICH010000036.1:0-13752 GCA_964022245.1 uncultured Alphaproteobacteria bacterium | reverse complement strand
AACCTGGCCCGTCGCGACGGCGAGAGCAGCATCGACGGGCAGGAGCGCGAGCTCAGCGTCATCGGCCTGGGCCTTGATCGCAGGGGTGACCGCGCGCGCTTCTCGGCTGACATCGGCTGGCAGGATCATCGCATCGACGCGCCGCGCCCGAGCGTGACCCCGGCCGGCGCCATCCCGGCTCCGCCCGCCGCGGACAGCAATTTCGCCCAGCCCTGGACCTATACGGACGAACGCCAGCTGTTCGGCGTGGCGCGCGGCGAGTTCGACCTGACCGACACCGTCTCGGCATGGGCCGCGATTGGCGGGCGTCAGGGCAAGGAACAAAATGTGCTGGCCAATCCCACGGCCCAGCCCGACGGCACCCTCGGCGCCTATCGGTTCGACAATGTGCGCGAGGACCAGATCGTATCGGGCGACATCGGCGTGCGCGCCGATCTGACGACCGGGTCTGTGGATCACAGGCTGGTCGCCTCGGCCTCGACCGTGCGCTCGCGGTCCGAGAACGCCTATGCCTTCTCGAACTTCGCCGGCTTTGCCAGCGACCTCTATGCGCCGGTCGATGTGGCCCCGCCCACCCCCGACTTCTTCGTCGGCGGGTCCTTGTCGGATCCCAATGCGACCGAGCGGGTCGAGAACAGCAGCTTTGCACTGGCTGACCGAGTGTCGTTCATGGACGGGCAGCTGCTGGCCACGGTCGGCGTGCGCTATCAGTCGATCGAGACGCGGACCTATGACTACAACACCGGCGCCTTTGCCGCGGGCTATGAAGGTAACGCCACTACCCCGGCCTTTGCCCTGGTTTACAAGCCGACCGACTGGGCCTCGCTCTATGCCAACTATGCCGAGGCCCTGATCCCCGGCCAGACCGCGCCCGCCGTCAGCGGCGGCGTGCCGGTTACCAATGCGGGAGAAGTGCTGTCGCCGTTCCGCGGCGAGCAGGCCGAGGTCGGCTTCAAATACGATCTGGGCCGGTTCGGTGGCTCGGTCAGCCTGTTCTCGATCACCCTGCCCAGCGCCTTTGTCGAGGGCGGCGTATTCGCGGCCAATGGCGAGCAGCGCAATCAGGGGCTGGAAGTCACCTGGTTTGGCGAACCGCGCGACGGCCTGCGCGTGCTGGGCGGCTGGACCTTCCTCGACGCCGAGCTGACCCGCACGGCCGGGGGCGCGCTGGACGGAAACGCCCCCATCGGTGTGCCCGAAATCCAGTTCAACGCCAATGTTGAATGGGATGTGCCCGCCGTTGCCGGCCTGACGGTCGAGGGTCGCGTGGTCCACACCGGCGAGCAGTCGGCAAACGCCGCCAATACCGTCGATCTGGAGTCCTGGACCCGTCTGGATGCCGGCGTGCGCTACGGCTTTGAAGCCCAGGGTCGGCCGCTGACCCTGCGCGCCCGGGTCGAGAATCTGACGGATGAGGGTCACTGGGTGGCCGTCGGCGGCTATCCCGGTGCCAACTATCTGACGCTGGGCGCGCCCCGCACCCTGACCGTCTCGATCTCGGCGGACTTCTAGGCGGAATGCGATCCAGCACCATCCGGGCCTGGTCGTGGGTGCATACCTGGTCGAGTCTGGTCTCGACCGTGTTCCTGCTGATGCTGTGCATCACTGGCCTGCCGCTGGTCTTCTCGCACGAGATCGACCACTGGCTGCTGGATGAGGCGTGGGCCCCGTCCAATCCGGCCGGGGACAGGCTTGATCTGGATCAGGTGCTGGACGTCGCCCTGTCGCGGCATCCGGGCGAGGTGCCCGCCTTCATGAGCTTCGACACCGACCGGCCGGTCGTGAATGTCACCAGCCGGGCACCCGACGCCCCGGCCGGTGCTTACACCTTCCAGCCCATCGACCAGACCAGCGGCGAGGCCGCCCCCCCGGTCGCCGGCCATCCCGTGATGGAATTCATCCTGCAGCTTCACACTGACCTGTTCCTTGGCCTGCCCGGCATGCTTTTCCTGGGACTGATGGGGCTGATGCTGGTGGCGGCGGTGGTATCCGGCGTGGTGCTGTATGCGCCCTTCATGCGCCGTCTGCCGTTCGGGACCGTGCGACAGACGCGATCGGCCCGCACGCGCTGGCTGGACTGGCACAATCTGGCGGGCATTGTGACCGTGGCATGGGTGCTGGTGGTCGGCGGCACCGGCGTGGTCAATACCCTGGCGGTACCGATCATCGCCCACTGGAAGGACACGGCGCTGGCCGATCTGGCCGCCGCCTATGACGCCCCCGTGGCACTGAACGAACGCGCCTCGCTGGAGGCTGCCGTCCAGCGGGCCAGGGTGGCACTGCCCGGTCGCCAGTTACAGTTCGTGGCCTTCCCCAGCTCGGACTATTCGACCGACAACCACTATGCGGTGTTCTTTCACGGCGACACGCCGCTGACGACGCACCTGACCACCCCGGCCCTGATCGATGCGCGCACCGGCGAGTTGGCGGCGGTTGCGTCCATGCCCTGGTATGTCAAGGCCCTGTCCCTGTCCCAGCCGCTGCATTTCGGGGACTATGGCGGACTGGGGCTGAAGATCGTCTGGGCCATTCTGGGCGCCATCACCATCGTCATCCTGATCAGCGGGTTCTACCTGTGGCTGGCCCGGCGGAGACGCGCGTCATGAGCCGCGCTGACCTCAGCCTGTGGCGGATTTTCCGCGTCCCGATTTTCCTCGCGATGCTCAGCCTGACCGGCCTGATCGGGGCCTTGCTGGGCGACGGCCCGTGGGACGGGTTGGGTGCCGGTCTGATGGCCGCTACACTGCTCGTCGCGATTGCAGCCTGGGTCCGCAGGCACCCTTCCCGGTAACATCGGGCGGAACGGTTCGGGGTGGCAGCGGTTAAGCTTGGGGGCGTACGGCCCCGTGCACCTGAATTTCAAATGACAAGCGAGGTCCGAGCCAGCGCATGTGTGGCCTGAGTGGCGAGATCAATTTCAACGGACAGACGGCCGATATCGCCGCTGTAGAACGTATGACCGGGGCCCTGACCCCACGCGGGCCGGATGGCAGCGGGGTGGTAGCACGGGGTCCGGTCGCCTTCGGCCACAGACGCCTCAAGATCATCGACCTCAGCGACAAGGCCCAGCAGCCGATGGTCGATGCCGACCTCGGCCTGATGATGGTCTTCAACGGCTGCATCTATAACTACCCGGAGCTGCGTGCCGAACTGCAGGGCATGGGCTATCGCTTCTTCTCTGACGGCGACAGCGAGGTCATCCTCAAGGCCTGGCACGCCTGGGGCGAAGCCTGCGTCGACCGCTTCCACGGCATGTTTGCCTTTGTCATCCACGAGCGCGACAGCGGACGTGTGGTGATGGGCCGCGACCGGTTCGGCATCAAGCCGCTCTATCTCGCAGAGCAGGGCAAGCGGCTGCGCTTCGCGTCCAGCCTGCCGTCGCTGTTGGCGGGTGGCGACGTCGACCGCTCGATCGATCCCGTCGGGCTGCACCACTACATGACCTTCCACGCCGTAGTGCCGCCGCCCCACACCATCCTCAAGGGCGTGCGCAAGCTTCCCCCCGCCACCCTGCGCATCTTCGAGGCCGACGGCACGTCCCGCGACCGGCTCTACTGGGCGCCGCAGAATGTGCGCCGGGCCGAGGATGCCAGGCTCTCGGCGGAGGACTGGCGCGACGAGGTACTGGACGCGCTGCGCATTGCTGTGAAACGCCGCATGGTCGCCGATGTGCCGGTCGGGGTGTTGCTGTCGGGCGGAGTCGACTCCAGCCTGGTCGTCGGCCTGCTGGCCGAACTGGGCCAGACAGGCCTCCAGACCTTCTCGGTCGGCTTCGAGGCGGCCAATCAGGAGAAGGGCGACGAGTTCGTCTATTCCGACCTGATCGCCAACCACTATGGCACCGACCATCACCAGATCTTTGTGCAGCACGACCGCCTGATGCAGTCCCTGCCCGGCACCATCGGCGCCATGTCCGAGCCCATGGTCAGCTATGACAATGTCGGCTTCTACCTGCTCAGCCAGGAAGTCGCGAAACACATCAAGGTCGTCCAGTCGGGTCAGGGCGCCGATGAGGTGTTCGGCGGCTATCACTGGTACCCGCCGATGCTGGAGACGACTGAGCCGGTCTCGACCTATGCCGGAGCCTTCTTCGACCGGAGCGATGCCACCCTGCGGACCCAGGTCAATCCAGACTATCTGCCCGAGACCGACGCCAGCCTCGAGCTGGTCCGCGCCCATTTCGGCATTCCCGGCGCCGAGACCGCGGTCGACAAGGCCCTGCGTCTCGACAGTCAGGTCATGCTGGTCGACGACCCGGTCAAGCGGGTGGACAATATGACCATGGCGTGGGGACTGGAGGCGCGGGTGCCCTTCCTCGACCACGAACTGGTCGAGCTGGCCGGTCGCATTCCGCCGGAACACAAGCTGTCGCAAGGCGGCAAGGGCGTGCTGAAGGAGGCCGCGCGTCTGGTCGTGCCGTCCGAAGTGATCGACCGCAAGAAGGGCTATTTCCCGGTCCCCGCCCTCAAATACATCGACGGACCCTACCTCGAGATGGTCCGCGACAGCCTGAACAGTCAGGTCGCGCGCGAACGGGGTCTTTTCCAGCGCGCTTATCTCGAGACCCTGTTCGAGAACCCGCGCGATCACATCACCCCCCTGCGCGGCTCCGAGCTGTGGCAGGTTGCGGTTCTGGAAATGTGGCTGCAGTCCCATGGCGTCTGACGTACCCCGCCAGAAGCCCCGCGCAGCCCCGCACCGCCTGAAACGCATGCGCCACGAGGGGCTGAAGCCCATGGTCGGTGGCGCCGAGCGCGAGATGACGCCGGATGCCGTGCTCGACATGGGCTGGGGTCGGCTGCTGTTTGCACAAACCTTTGCCGATGCCGACCCCCTGATCGAGGCCCTGCGGTCCGAGGGCCCGGACCGGCGCGACATCGCCTTCTACGTCCGAAACCCCCACGTCCTGCTGGCCTCGGCCCCGCAGGAGGTGTTCCTCGACCCTTCGCATACCTTCCGGCTCGACCTCGCCACCTATCGGCCCGGGCGACGCCAGCCCCGCGGCTTCACCGTACGCCGTCTGGCCTCGGAGGACGATATCGAGGCGACCAACCGCATCTATGCCGCGCGGCGCATGGGGCAGATGCGGCCGGACTTCTTTTCCAGCCGCAGGGACGACCGCGCCCTCACCTATTTCGTCGCGGAGGACGAGACGACCGGCGCGGTAATCGGCACCGTCACCGGCGTGGACCACGTGAAGGCGTTTTCCGACCCTGAGGAGGGCTCGTCCCTGTGGTGTCTGGCCGTCGACCCCCAGGCCACCCAGCCCGGCATCGGCGAGGCTCTGGTCCGACGCCTCGCCGAACATTTCCGGACGCGCGGGCTGGCCTATATGGACCTGTCGGTCATCCACGACAACGAACAGGCCATCGCCCTGTATGAGAAGCTCGGCTTCCGTCGCGTGTCCTTCTTTGGAGTGAAGCGCAAGAATCCGATCAACGAGCCCCTGTTCAAGGGTCCGGACCCGGCCAGCGACCTCAACCCCTATGCCCGGATCATCGTCGATGAGGCCCGGCGCCGCGGGATCGCCACCGACGTACTGGACGCCGAGGGCGGGCTGGTGCGCATGACGTGGGGCGGACGATCCATCCGCTGTCGTGAAAGCCTGTCGGAACTCACGTCCGCCGTTGCCGTGAGCATCTGCGACGACAAGAGGATGACCCGCCGCATTGTCGAGCAGGCCGGACTGACAGTGCCGCAGCGCTATGATCCCGGGGATCCGGACGCCCTCCAGGCCGCTCTTGACCGGCACCCGGCGCTGGTGGTCAAGCCGGCCCGCGGCGAGCAGGGCAAGGGCGTGGCCGTCGGCCTGACCGTCCTTGAGGACGTGGAGGCCGCCGTCGCCGAAGCGCGCGTCCTGTGTCCCGATGTCCTGATCGAGGAGCATGTCGAGGGCGAGGATCTGCGACTGGTGGTCATCGACTTCAAGGTGGTGGCGGCGGCCATCCGCCGTCCGCCGCGCGTGGTCGGAGACGGGCGGTCCACCCTGCGCGAGCTGATCGCCCACCAGAGCCGACGGCGCGAGGCCGCGACGGGTGGAGAATCCCGCATTCCGCTGGACGCGGAGGCCCGCCGCACCCTGGCCGAGGCCGGGTACGGCTTTGACGATGTTGCCCCGGTTGGCGAGGAAATCCGCGTGCGCAAGGCCGCCAACCTGCATCTGGGCGGGACCATCCATGACGTCACGGGCGAGGTTCACCCGGCCCTGATCAACGCCGCCGTCATGGCGGCCCGCGCCATCGACATCTCGGTGACCGGCATCGATCTGATGGTGCCCAGCCATGTGAAGGCCGACTACCGGTTCATCGAAGCGAACGAGCGCCCCGGCCTCGCTAACCATGAACCCCAGCCTACGGCCGAGCGGTTCATTGACCTGTTGTTCCCCTTGTCGGGGGCGGCCGCCAGCCGGGCGGCCCTGAACAGCTGAAACCAAGGAGACGCATGACCCTTCCCGCTATCGACGCCACCTATCTGACCGAACGCCTGTCTCGCCTGCTGAACATCCCCAGCCCCACAGGCTATACGGATGAGGCCGTGTGGGAGGTCTGCCGCGAGCTGGAGCGGCTGGGCATCCCGTTCGACCTGACGCGGCGCGGGGCGATCCGGGCAAAGCTGGCAGGCAAGGAGGCCAAGCCCGCCCGGGCACTGGTGGCCCACGTCGATACCCTCGGGGCGCAGGTCAAGCGCATTAAGGACAACGGCCGACTCGAGGTCGTGCCCATTGGCCACTGGTCGTCGCGTTTTGCCGAGGGGGCCCGCGCGACCATCTTTTCGGAAGGCCAACGGTTCCGGGGCACCATCCTGCCGCTCAAGGCCTCGGGCCACACCTTCAATGAGGAGGTCGACACCCAGCCAGTGGCCTGGAGCCAGGTCGAATTGCGCATCGACGAGCGGGTTTATGACTGCGCCGCAACCGAAGCCCTCGGCGTAGAGGTTGGCGATATCGTCGCCATCGACCCCCAACCGGAATTCCTCGACAATGGCTACATTGTCTCGCGCCATCTGGACGACAAGGCGGGGGTCGCCACCCTACTGGCCGCGCTGGAATGCATGGTCCGCGAGGGCCGCACCCCCGAGGTGGACACCTATGCCCTGATCACCATTGCGGAGGAGGTGGGGGTCGGCGCCTCGTCCGTGCTGGTCCCCGACGTCGCCGCCATGATCACCATCGACAATGGCACGACCGCGCCGGGCCAGAACTCGTCCGAGTTTGGCGTGACGCTCGCCATGGCCGACCAGACCGGGCCGTTCGACTGGCACCTGTCGCGCAAGCTGGCCCGTCTGGCGCGCGACCATGACATCGCGCTGCAGAAGGATGTGTTCCGCTATTACCGCTCGGACTCGGCCTCGGCGCTGGAGTCGGGCGCGGACATCCGCACCGCCCTGCTAACCTTCGGCATTGATGCCAGCCACGGCTATGAGCGCATCCACCTGAATGCCCTGACCTGTCTGGCCGAACTGCTGGTGGTCTATGCGGAAAGTGAGGTCGAGATCGAGCGGGACATCCGCCCGCTGACCGGCGTCAGCGGCTTTACGCACCAGCCGATCGACTGAGCCTCCCTTGCCGTACGGCACTGCTGCCGTAAGGTGCCGAAATGGAACCGCCCAGGGACAAGGAAGAGGCTCTCGCCGGGCTGCTGAACGGGACGCTCTTCACTCTGCTGGGCTGTGCGCTTCCGGCCCTGTTCATCTTGGCTCTCACCCGGAACTGGCGTGATCTGCTCGGCGGCGACTTCTCTGCCATTTCGACTGATACATCGCTGGCAGTCGGGATTCTCCTGTTCAGCCCCCGGCTGATCCGTTTCGGGCTGCGCACGCTGCGCCTGAACTGGGCCGGCCTCCGGGAGATTCGATGAAGAGAGGCCGACCTTTGAAACGGGCTTCGCTCGTTGCGGCCGCGGCAACCGTGTTGGCGACAACCGGTCTGGCCAACAGCGCCGTCGCCTGTCGGTACCTCGTGCCGCGAGCCGAGCAGTTGGCCACTTACGAAGGCAGAGTGCTCGCGACAGTTACCTTAGCTGAACGGGTGGAAAATCCGGGCTGGAATACATGGACAGTTCACGCTGCAAGCATCTCGCCATCCCAGGCCGTTCAGGGGCCTACCGAGTTCACCTTCTCGGTCACGCTGAGCAGCGACGGGTGCGGCCAAACTCCATTGCCGCCAGCAGGTGAGGTGTGGGTGCTGTATTTCACCGAGATCGGCTCGAGCCAGGTGGCACGAGCCTTTCCACGCGACTACCTCGCCATGCACCGGGTGCCCCTGCCTGATCTCCAGTAGCCCTGCACGGACGCCATCCGTTACTGCAGCGGCCGCAACAGCGGGGCCACCGCCTCCATCCGGTCCACCGACGGGGCGAACTCGGGATCGCGCCGCGCCTGTGTGGCCTGCTCAAAGGCATAGCCGAACGACAGCACCTGCTGGTCCTGCCATTTGCCGCCGATGAAGCTCATGCCCACGGGCAGGCCGTCGACGAAGCCCATCGGCACGGTCAGGTGCGGATAGCCGGCCACAGCCGCCAGCTGGCTGGCCGAGCCCAGATAGTGGTCGCCATTGACCACATCGATCGACCAGGCCGGGCCGGTGGTCGGCGCGATCAGCACCACGACGTCATGGTCGGCCATCATCCTGTCGATGCCCTCGGGCCCCGCCAGCCGGAACGAGCGCTCGCGCGCGGCGATATAGTCCGGGTCCTCAAGCCCCTTCGTAGCCTCGGCGGCCATGAAGATGTCCTGGCCGAACAGGGCCAGCTCGCGCGGCGTCTGCTCATTGAAGGCGATCACATCGGCCAGCGTCCGGGTCGAAACCTGGGCCGGGTCGGTCGAGGCCAGATAGAGGTTGAGATCGACCTTCAGCTCGGTCAGCAACACGGCGAACTCGGCCCCGCCGATAGCACCGCGATTGGGCTCTTCGGTGATGTCGACCAGAATGGCGCCCGCCTCTTCCAGCGCCTTCAGATTCTGCTCGAACACCAGATCCGTGCCGGTTGAATAGCCGGTCAGGAACCGCATCACCCCGATCCGCTGGCCACGCAGAGAACCGGCGTCGAGCCCTGCGGAAAAGTCCGCGCGATGCGCATCCGCCTCGGCCGTGGCCGGATCGGCGGGATCGCTGCCCGCAATGACCGTCAACACCACGGCGGCATCACTGACCGTTCGGGTCATCGGGCCAGCCGTGTCCTGGCTGCGGCTGATCGGCACGATATGGGTGCGCGACACCAGCCCCACCGTGGGCTTGAAGCCGACAATGCCGTTGATGGCCGCCGGGCAGGTGATCGAGCCATCCGTCTCGGTGCCGATGGCCGCCGGGGCCAGACCGGCCGCAACCGCCGCCGCCGACCCTGCCGATGAGCCGCAGGTGTTGCGATCCAGCGCATAGGGATTGCGCGACAGGCCGCCGACGGCGCTCCAGCCGCTGATCGAGTCCGAGGAGCGGATATTGGCCCATTCGGACAGATTGGCCTTGCCGAGGATCACCCCACCCTCGGCCCGCAGTCGCGCGACCAGCGGCGCATCTCGCCCGGGTGCATTGTCGACCAGGGCCATCGAGCCCGCCGTGGTCGGCATGTCGAAGGTCTCGATGTTGTCCTTGATCAGGATCGGCATGCCGCGGATGCCGTCGCCGGGCGACCAGTTCAGTTCGGACACCGACGGCGACCATGCGATCACGGCGTTGGTGGTCAGCCGATCTCTGGCACACAGGTCAGCCACCGGATCAGGCAGGTCGAAACAGTCGGCCAGAACCGGCGCTGGATCCGCCGACGGGTTGGCCTCCCAAACCGCCTGGGCGGCCAGCTCCGCAGCCTCAACTGCCTGGGCGGCCGAAGCACTCCTGTCATCGGTCCGCCGCACCTCGACGCTGATGCACCCACCCAGCGTCAAAGCCAGCAGGCTGGCGCCGATCAGTCCGCGTGCGGCGACCGCGATCCGATCGTGCGATCGAGGAAGTCCAGATAGGTTCGCCATTGGTGTAGCCCCCGCTCATTGCCCCGGATGCCGTGGCGCTGACCGGGATAGAGCATGGTCTCGAACGGAATGCTCTGGCCCTGCAGCGAGTCCAGCACGCGGGTGGTGTTTTCAAAGATGACATTGTCGTCGGCCATGCCGTGCATGAGCAGCAACCGGCCGGTCAGCTGGTCCAGCTGATCGACCACGTCCGAGGCCGCATAGCCCTCGGGATTGGCCTCGGGCGTCGACATGAAGCGCTCGGTATAGTGGGTGTCATAGAGGCTCCAGTCCGTGACCGGCGCGCCCGAAATCGCGGCGGCCAAGCCCATCTCGGGCTCGGTCAGCATATGCAGGGTCATGAAGCCGCCGTAGCTCCAGCCCATGGCAGCGATGCGATCGTCGTCTACGAAGGGAAGCGTTCTCAGGTAGTTGGCCGCGCGAACCTGATCCTCGATCTCAGGCTGGCCCATGGTCAGATAGAGGGCCTGTTTGAACTTCGTCGAGCGCTCGCCCTCGCCCCGGTTGTCGAGGCGGAAGACCACATACCCAGCCTCAGTCAACAGTTGAGTGGTCGAGGCCTGCCAGGCGTTGCGCACGCCCCCGCCCGAGGGGCCGCCATAGACCTGCATGACGACGGGATAGGTCTTGGACGGATCAAAGCCCGGCGGCGTGGTCATCTGCCAGACCAGGGTCTCCCCTGCGCTTTCCAGCGTGCCGAAGGTCGGCGTCTGGCGACGCGACATATAGGGGAAGAAGGGGTGGTTTTCGTCCAGCCGGTTTTCCTCGATCCAGCGCAGGCGCGTGCCGTCGATCCGGTACAGCGCGGACTGCGGCGGGGTCTCCAGATCGGTGTAGTTGCCGACATAGGCGGTGCCCGTCGAATTGACCGAGGCCGACCACCAGCCACCGCGCGGAGTCACCTCGACCGGGGTGATGGTCTCGTTCAGGCTGGCGCGGAACAGTTGCTGCTCGATCGGATATTCCTCGCCGTCGCGCATCGAGGCGGTGAAGAAAACGTCGCCGGTCGCCAGATTCACCCCGTCCAGCGCCTTGACCGCATAATCACCGGTCGTGATCGGCCGGATCAGCGTGCCGTCGCGGTCATACAGATACAGATGCCGCCAGCCGCTCTCTTCCGAAGACCAGATGAAACGCCCGTCGGCCAGCGGCCGGAAATTGTGGGTCAGCCCGACCCAGGCCGGGCTGGTCTGGGTCAGGATCACCTGCGACCGGCCCGTCGTCGGGTCGACGGTCATCAGGTCGAGGGTCTGCTGGTCCCGCGACTGGCGCTGGACGTACAGGGTCTGGCCATCGACCGACCAGGCGACGCGGGCGAGATAGATGTCGGCATTGTCGCCCAGGTCAACCTTGACCCTCTCGCCCGTCGTGCGGTCGTGGACATAGAGCTCGACGATGGCGTTGGGCCGGCCGGCACGCGGATAGCGCTGCTCGATCACACTGGCGCCGCCGCCGGTGATATCGAGGCGCGGCACCACATCCACCGTCGACTCATCGGTGCGCTGCAGGGCGATGTAGCGCTCGTCCGGGCTCCACCAGTAGCCGGTGTCCCGGTCCATCTCTTCCTGGGCGATGAACTCGGCGGTGGCCCAGGTGATCAGCCCCTCGCCATCCGTGGTGACCGCCATCTCGCGGCCGGTCGAGAGGTCATAGACGACCAGATCCTGATCCCGCACCCAGGACACATAGTTGCCGTCCGGGCTGACCTTGGCATCGATTTCGTCGGCCTCGGTCTCGGTCAGGCGACGCACCGCGCCCCCGTCACGCTCGGCGAGGAAGATGTCGCCCTCCAGCGGCGCCAGAATATAGCGGCCCTGTTGGTCCCAGGCGTATTCGACCACGCCCCGGGCGCTGATCCGCATGCGCTCGCGCCGGGCCTTTTCCGCCTCGGACAGTTCCCCCGCGTCCGGCACCAGGGCCCGGGCATCGATCAGTTTGAAGGGTTCGCCCCCGTCGACCGGCACCGCCCACAGGTCCTGGACGTTCACATCGTCCTCGCGCGAGCGCAGGAAGGAGACCAGCTGCCCATCGGGCGACAGGCTGACGCCGCGCGCCACCGGCCCGTTCAGCGACGGACTGGCGAACACCCGTTCGGGGGTCAGGATGGACGGATCGGCTGCCTCCTGGGCCTGGGCCAGACCGGCCATGGCCGTCGCGGATACAAGGGTGAGGGCGGAGACGGTGTGTCGAAGGGTCGAGGTTTGCATGGGCGGCACGCTAGTGCGGCTTGGCCGGATCGTCACCCCGGAAATGCATCCGGCAGACGGAACGTCTCACCCGGGTTTCGCTGGCGGGCGTCACGCTCTAGATAGGGCGGCAATGACCCAAACCCTTTCGTCCACCCCGGTCGATACCGCCCCGGCCCGGCCGTCGCCCCACCATGCGCTCAAGGTGCTGGCGGTGCACCACTGGACCGAACAGCTGTTCAGTTTCACCCTTGAGCGGCCCGAGGATTTCCGCTTCCGCTCGGGCGAATTCGTCATGATCGGCCTGCCCGGCGAAGAGGGCGGCAAGCCCGTGCTGCGCGCCTATTCCATCGCCAGCCCGCACTGGGCCGAGGAACTCGAGTTCTTTTCGATCAAGGTGCCCGATGGCCCCCTGACCTCGCGCCTGCAGAAGATCCAGCCGGGTGACACCGTGCTGATGGGCAGGAAGCCGACCGGCACCCTGGTGCTGGACGCCCTGACCGGCGGCGAGCGGCTGTGGCTGATCGGCACAGGCACGGGCCTGGCCCCCTGGCTGTCGGTCGCGCGCGATCCCGAGACCTACAGCCGTTTCGGACAGGTGATCGTGTGCCACACGGTGCGTCAGGTCGCCGATCTGGCCTACCGCGACTTCTTCACCTCCGGCATCCACGACGATCCGCTGGTCGGCGACGAGGCCCGGGCCCGGCTGACCTACTATCCCACCGTCACGCGCGAGCGGTTCGAGACGCCGGGGCGCATCACGGACCGCATCCGCTCGGGCGACATCTTTGCCGACCTGCAGCTGCCCATCGGCTTTTCGCCCAATACCGACCGGGTCATGCTGTGCGGATCGATGGCCATGATCAAGGAAGCCGGCGAGCTGCTGGGGACCTTTGGCCTGAAGGAGGGCTCCAACGCCGAACCGGGCGACTATGTGCTGGAGCGGGCCTTTGTCGGATAGCGTGACCGTGGATCCCCGCACCGCGCCGGAGGCCTGCACCTCCATGGCCGAGGTCCGTCAGGGCGTCGATGCGCTGGACCGGGCGCTGGTCGCCCTGCTGGCCGAACGTCAGGCCTATATGGAAGCCGCCGCCCGCATCAAACCCAGCCGCGACGTCGTCCACGATCAGGCCCGGATCGAGGATGTCGTGGCCAAGGTGCTTTCCGCCGCGCGCAACGCGGGTCTGTCGCCAGACATCGCCGAGCCGGTCTGGCGCCTGCTGATCGACCGCTGCATCGCCCACGAGTTCGCCACCTGGGACCGGACCCGGAACTAGCCTCTCAGCCCCCGCAGCATCAACTCATGTCGCCAGGCCGCCACATCGGCCAGCGCCACGTCCAGCGCATCCCTGACCCGCTCCAGCAGGGGCGGCGCCTCGGCCTTGCCCGCCACTTCGGCCGCCGCGCAGGCTTCGGCCAGGGCGCCCGCCCCGATCCCTGCCGCCGCCCCCCGGACCGTATGGGCCGCGTCGGACCAGCCCTCGTGGCGGATGTCCAGCATCGGCGACCACAGCCCGGCCTGCTGCACGAACAGCGCCAGCACCTCTTCCGAGATGGCGTCATCGCCACCGGTCATGGCCTCCAGCACGGCAAAGTCGACCGC
>CAXICH010000035.1:0-13793 GCA_964022245.1 uncultured Alphaproteobacteria bacterium | reverse complement strand
AAACGCACCCGCAACAAGCCTCAAAAGGGAACGTCCACAGGCGATCTTCCCCCCGGGGACGCAGCCGGTTGAGCCGAATCCGCGAACAGGCCTACCGTCAGCTGGCTGAGGGCGATTCCCGGGGTTTTCCCGGTAACCTTCTGAAAGACAGGACTCTCTGAATGGACATGGTCAGACCGGACGAGGTGGAAACAGCCTTCGATCCCCTCGATGTGGTCGAACATGTCCTGACGGCGGAAAATCTGCCGTTCGACCGGACGGCAGACGGGGATCTGGCCTTTGCCCTGGCCGGCGACTGGAAGGACTATGAGCTCTGGTTCGCATGGCGGCCCGAGGGCGACTGTCTGCAGCTGTGCTGTGCGCTGGACCTGCGGGTCGGCAGGACGCGCCGCCCCGCCCTGCATGAGCTGATCGGGCTGATCAATCAGCGGACGTGGCTGGGCCATTTCGAACTGTGGAGCGAAGACCAGGAAATCGTGTTCCGTCACGCCCTGGCCCTGCCGCATGGCGAACGCCCGACCCTGTCGCAGGCCGCCTCGATGATCGATGCCGCCATCGACGCGGCCGACCGCTACTTCCCTGCGTTCGACTACCTCGTGCGCGGCGGGCGCAAGCCCCAGGACGCCATCGACGCCTGCATGTTCCAGACGGTCGGCACGGCCTGATCCCCGCGATACGGGGCGCGCCGGTTTGGCGGCCCGCGACCGGCCATGTTAGGCACTCCGCACTGATGACCGGCCCCTTCCGGGCCCTCACCGATGTGGAGACTGCATGACTGATACCTTTACCCTGGATACGGATATCGCCCTGATTGGCTGCGGACGGCTGGGCTCGGCCCTTGTCGAGGGCTGGCTGGCGACCCCGGGGTTCAAGGCGGATCGGCTGAAGATCATCGAACAGTATGAGACCCCCGCGACCGAACAGGCCAAGGCGGCGGGCGCCGCCATCAACCCGTCGCCGGACCAGCTCAAGGGCGTGGGCATCCTGGTGCTGGCCATCAAGCCGGCGGTCTGGCGCGAGGCGCTGCAGCCATTCGCCGACGTGATTGCGGACGACACGGTTGTCGCTTCGGTGATGGCCGGCGTGCGACTGGAGGACATCCAGAAAGCGGTCGGGGGGCGGCCTGTCGCGCGGCTGATGCCGACGACGGCGGTGGCGCAGCGACAGGGTGTTGCGGGCCTCTACGCGTCCGACGGCAAGGCCCGGGCCATGGCCACCGCCCTGTTCGAGGGCATGGCCGATGTGGTGCCGCTGGAGGCCGAGGATCTGCTGGACCCGGCGACCGGCGTGGCCGGATCGGCTCCGGCCTTTGTCTATGCTTTCATCCAGGCGCTGGCGAAGGCGGGCGAGGCCGAGGGTCTGAAGCCGGACGCCGCCGTGCGACTGGCCCGCGGGGCGCTACGCTCGGCCGCTGCCGGGGTCTCCGGCGGGCAAAGCCTGGAAGATGCCATCGCGCGCATCGCCTCGAAGGGCGGGACGACGCGCGCCGGTCTGGACGCACTGGAGGCCGACGGCGGCGCAGCGCGGGCCGCGACCGCCGCGGTCAGCGCCGCTGTGGCCAAGGCCCGGGAGCTATCCCGCTAGACGGCCTGTCGCCAGCCGGCGGGCGAACCGGTCAAAGGCGTGGCTGGCGTCCTGCCAGGTCGTGAAGCCCCGTACCTCGGCGAGATTCGAGGAATACCAGTCGTAGCGGACCGGATAGCGGGTGCCATCGGCCAGGGTGACCTCGCCCTCGATGGTGGCCCCGCCGATGCTCTTGCTGCGCATGCCGTCGAGGCCGGGTTGGGCCGCCAGCTGGGCAACCGTCGGGCGGTTCGGGCGGATGTCGACCAGAACGAGCGAGATGGTGGCACCGGTGAGGGCCTGCTCGCGGGCCAGCGCCCGCTCGACCGTGACGGCCAGCTGGTTGGCCTGCTGAAGCAGGTCACGCTCGCCCAGTTCATCTGCCTTTTCGATCAGCTCGGGACCGAGGACGACGGAGACATCGGGGCTCTGGGCGGCGGCGGCACCAGCAACGAGGGTCACGGCGGCCAGGGGGGCAAAAAAGGCGAAGCGGCGCATGGGTGATCTCCTGTGAGACCTGCATACTAACCCGGAAGGCGAATTCGCGCCATCAGGCCGCCAAGTGTGCTGCGGTCGAGGGTAATGTCGCCGCCGTGACCGCGCGCGACGTCGCGGGCGATGGCCAGGCCGAGGCCGACCCCCTTGCGGTTCTGGTTTCGTGAGGCATCGAGGCGCGAGAACGGCCGGAAGGCCTCTTCGTGTATGTCGTCCGGAATGCCGGGCCCGTCGTCCTCGACCGCGATCTCGGTGCCTCCGGAAGGCAGTCGACGGGCGGACAGGCGTACCGTGTCCCCGTGCGATGCCGCGTTGCCGACCAGATTGGCGAGGGCGCGCCGGAAGGCGAGGGGGCGTACATTGACGGTCAGGGCGTCGGGAACGTCCACCTCGACCGTCGCGCCGATCCGGCGGGCATCGTCCGCCGCCTGATTCACCAGATCGGAAACGGGAAAGGTCTCGCTGGCCTCGCCCGCTTCGCCCTGGGCAAAGGCCAGATATTCGTCGATCATATGCTCCATCTGGTCGAGGTCACCCTGCATGGCCGAGGCGCGCTTGAAGGGCGGGGCGAGTGCCAGCTCCAGTCGCAGACGGGTCAGGGGGGTCCGGAGGTCGTGGCTGACCGAGGCCAGCAGGGCAGTGCGCTGGTCGATGTGGCGCTGGATGCGGTCACGCATGTCCATGAAGGCGCGGGCGGCGGCCCGGACCTCACGCGCGCCATGCGGCTTGAACCGCTCGCGCGTCTCGCCCCGGCCAAAGGCCTCCGCCGCGGCGGCAAGGCGTTCGATGGCCCGCACCTGATTGCGGATGAACAGGATCGCGACGGACATCAGCAGCACGGTCGCCGCCAGCAACCAGACCACGAAGATGTGCGCCTGGGTCGCCACGGCGCGCTCGCGCGGGGCGATGATCCGCATGACGCCGTCGTCGACCTGAACCCGGATGTCGATATAGTTGGGATAGCGGGTCGTATCGAACCAGAAGGGCCGATCAAGGCGCGACCTCAGCGCCGCTTCGATCGCCCGGTCGACGACGCCGGTCGGCCCCCGTCGAACGTCTTGGGGCAGGCGTCTGGCTTCCTGCCAGGCGATGGACAGGGACAGGGTGCGCTCGGCCCGGCCCGCCAGGATCTCAAGGGCCTCGGGCGTGGGGTCCTCCGCATAGGTCTCGACCGCCCAGGCGATGTCCCCCGCCAGACCTTCGGACAGGCGGGCATTCACCGTTTGCCAGTGGGCGTCGAAAAAGGTCCAGGTGACGAACACCTGCATGACCAGGACCGGCAGGACGATGATCAGAAGGGACCGGCCCCACAGGGAGGTCGGCAGGCGCCGCTTGAGGAAGCGTGTCCAGACCGTGGACGGGAGGAGTTTCATGGAGCGGGCCCGTCTTGCCGCGCGTCAGTCCGGTGCCAGCATATAGCCGACACCGCGCACGGTCTGCAGATAGCGGGGGTTCTTGGGATCTACCTCAAGCTTTCGACGCAGGCGGGTCACCTGAACATCAACGGCACGGCCGGTGATGTCGGCGGTATCGGGCGACAGGGCCATCCGTTCGACCGGGGCATGGGCGTGGATGGCGAGGGTCTTCAGCAGTTGCGCCTCGGCTTCGGTCAGGCGCTGGGGACGGCCATCGCGCAGGAGCTCCAGCCGCTCCATGTCAAAGACGGCATCCCCCAGCTTGATTTCGCGCGGAGTCAGGGGCTTGCCGCCGGTACGCCTGAGGATGGCATCGATGCGCAGCGCCAGCTCGCGGGGATCGAACGGCTTGGACATATAGTCATCGGCCCCGCGCGACAGGCCCTCGATGCGGTCGCCCGCTTCCCCGCGCGCGGTCAGCAGCAGGACCGGCGTCGCCGAGGTCTCGGCCTTGTTCCGGACCCAGGTGGTCAGGTCGAGCCCGCTCTCGCCCGGCATCATGATGTCGAGCACCACCAGATCGAACTCGATCAGCTCCATCAGCCGGCGGGCCGCTGCCGCGTGGGCCGCGCCGGTGACGCGATAGCCTTCGCGCGCCAGATACTCCTTGAGCAGTTCGCGAATGCGGTCGTCGTCATCGACGATCAGCAGATGCCGGCCCGACCCTGCACCGGCGACCGGGCCGGAGCGCCCGTTGGACCGCCCGTCAGACGTGCTCATTGCATCCCGCCGGGCGCGATGACGTTGACCTGAACGGCCCTGGCGGCTCTAACCCGCACACAGCTATGGGAGACTTTGTTCAATGGCCTTCGTTCCTTTCGACGACCGTGACGGCTGGATCTGGATGGACGGCGACTTCGTGCCGTGGCGCGACGCGAAAACGCACGTTCTGACCCATGCCCTGCACTATGGTTCGTCGGTGTTCGAGGGTGAGCGTATGTACGATGGCGAAATCTTCAAGCTGACCGAGCACAGCGACCGCCTGCGTCGCTCGGCCGAACTCCTGGACTTCGAACTTCCGTACAGCGTGGCCGAGATCGACGCCGCCTGCAAGGCAACGTGCGAGCGGATGGGCCTTCGCGACTGTTATGTGCGACCGGTCGCCTACCGTGGTCCCGAACAGGTCAGCGTCTCGGCGGGCAAGACGAAGGTGCATGTGGCCATCGCCGTCTGGGACTGGCCCAGCTATTTCGACCCGGAAACCAAGGCGAAGGGCATCCGCCTGGAGTGGGCCAAATGGCGCCGCCCCGACCCGATGACCGCCCCGACGGCGGCCAAGGCGGCCGGCCTCTACATGATCTGCACCCTGTCCAAGACGGCGGCCGAGCGGCGCGGCTATGCCGATGCCATGATGCTGGACTGGCGCGGCTATGTAGCCGAGGCGACCGGGGCCAATGTCTTCTTCGTCCAGGACGGGGTGATCCACACTCCGCCAATCGATGCCATTCTGGACGGCATCACCCGCCAAACCGTGATCGCCATGGCCGAGGCCAAGGGCATCGAGGTGGTGGTCCGCCATATCCGGCCCGAGGAGCTCTCGACCTTTTCGGAGTGCTTCCTGACCGGCACGGCGGTCGAGGTGACCCCGGTCAGCGAGATCGGCGACTATCGTTTCACGCCGGGCCCGCTGACCCTGGATCTGATGGACAGCTACTCCCGGCTGGTGCGGCGCGCCTAGGGAGCCTTGGGCGCGCGCCGATCCCGGCGGATGCGCACCCACCGGAAAACCAGCCAGCCGACCGGCCCGAGAATGAGCAGCAGCGGCAGCAGGCCCGCGACCAGATAGATCAGCCCGCCCAGTGTCGCCATGAAGACCCGCAGCGAGTTGCTGAACGCATTGCCGACGGGACTGAAGACGCTGTTGGAGGCGAACCGGGTCTCGGACTGATAGGTGATCGTCAGTTGCGACATCGATACGCGGTCGCGCAGGACCGTCAGGGCCGATCGGGTTGCGTCCAGTTCGCCCTGAACACGGGCCAGCTCGCGTTCAGTCTGCAGAAGCTGTTCCAGCGGACCGCTGCGGGTGGCCAGCAACTGTTGCAGGCGGTCGCGCAGGGTTTCCAGCGCGCGCAGGCGGGCTTCGGTATCCGTCAGGGACCGGCTGAGATCCTCGGCATCGGTACGCGACTGGGCGATCCGGCCGCCTGCCGCGTCGGCGTCCGCTTCGAGACCGGCGCGAAACCCGGTCAACCAGGCCGGGGCCGCCCGCAGCCGCAGGGTCGCAGACGACCGATCGTCTCCGAAGGACTGGGTCTCGGATCCCAGCAACTGGCAGACGCGCGGGCCCGCCTCGACACAGGCGGCTTCATGCCGGCTTCTGACGTCGGCGACCCGGTCGGAGGGCAACTCGAGTCCATAGAAGTAGGCATAGGCAATGGTGTTGGCGGGCTGGACCGGAGTTTGGGAGGCGCCGCCGTCGCCCGCATCCGTGTCGGCGGCTTCCATCGCCAGCTCGACCGGGGCCGCCGGCGCGATCTCGGCCGCTGCGCCCGCATAGGACTCCGCCGCCTGGTCATCGCCGCCAGAACAGGCCGCGAGACAGAGGGCCATGGCCCCCGGCAAGAGTGTCCGTCGCATTTCACCCTCCTCGATCTGATCACGAAGTCGTGATCAGGCGCGGCGATCGGGGCAAAAGAATGACCCCTAGCCGCGACCGATCCGGATGACGACGTCGTCGACCTGCACGCCGCCACGCTCGACCACCAGGTGCTGATAGCTGCGCTGGCCGTCCATGGTCTGGGTCTGGACGTCCATGACCTCGGCGGCGAACTTGCGACGCAGATAGGTGGTCAACTCGCCGGCGGTGATCAGGTCATCGCCGTCATAGTTGGCCTCGCCCGTCAGGCCCGTGCGCAGGAAGTGGGACAGATAGCCCCCGGCCTGGAATTTGACCGCGACCTGGCTGGTCAGGTCTTCCTCGGAGCTGAACAGGCCGATCACGCCCGGGCGGCTGACGACGTTGCGCGCAAAGCCACCCGAAAAGCAGCTGTCCAGCACGATCAGCGACAGACGGGTATCGACGGTGGCGAACAGCGCGGCCATTTCGGTGTCGGTGATCTGGCCGTCGCGCAGCACGATCGTCTCGGTCAGCCCGTCCAGTTCATTGCCACTGACCGCGACCGACTGCTGCGACCCGTGGCCGGAGAAGAAGAACAGGAAGATGTCGTCCGGTCCGGCCTGGGCCGCGACCTCGGCAAAGGCCCGTCGGACGCCTGCCACTGTCGCGTCGGCGTCGGTGAGAACCACGCTGGATGGGTTGAGCACGCCCTCGCGCCGCAGGTCCTCGGCCAGTTTGATCGCATCGTCCGCGGTATAGGCGAGGTCCGACGAATAGCCGCCGTAGTCGGAGATACCGACCATGATGGCGAAGACGCGCGGGCCGCCCTGGACCCCCGCCTGACGCGGCGTGCCCATGCTGAGGCCTGCTGTCAGGCTGTAGGGGCCAACTTCGCCGGGGCCATAGCTGGTCACCGAGACCGTATAGTCGCCGTCGGCGGGCAGGGTCATGTCGATGCGGCTGTTGGTACCGTTCGGGCCGTCGTCATTGTCGGCGGACACATCGTCGGGGCCGCGCAGGAAAAGATAGGTGTCGAAGGCGTCGGACTGCAGGTCGAGCGCGACCCGGTCGCCGCGCCGCCCCGTGATGACATAGCGGTCGGCATATTCGCCGCTCGTCAGTTGCTCGTCGCTGGCCGAGAGCATTCCGGACAGGGAGACCCCGTCGGCAAAGCTGTTGCCCGCGCGCGGCGAGACAGCAGTCTGGACACTGCCGGCGTCGCTGGTCGAGACGTTCAGGCGATAGGTGCCGGTCTCGCCCGGCGCATAGCTGGTGGCGACGATCTGATATTCGCCACTGGCCGGAAGCGTCAGAACCAGACGGCTGTTGACGCCATCCTCGCCCGTGTCGTCGTCGTCATTGGCGACGGCGAAGTCCCCGGGCCCCTGGACGAACAGATAGGGGTCGAATTGGTCCGAGCGCAGGGTGACCTCGATGTGATCGCCCGCCTCGCCGTTCAGCGTGTAGACGGTCATGTACTCGCCGGAGCGCAGGGTATCGTTGCCGACATCCAGCCGCCCTGTGACAGCCTGCCCCGGGCGCACGGTCGAGCCGCCGGTTGAGGCTACCGCCGAGGTGCCACCGGATTCCTCCAGAACGAGGGTGTAGGCGCCCGTTTCCCCGACCTCGTAGCTGGTGGTGATGATCGAGATCTCACCGGTCTCGGGCATGACGAATTCAATGCGGCTGTTCCGGCTGCCGCGTCCCGTCTGGTCGTCGTCATTGTCTTCCTCGACCCCGTCGCCGCGGATCATCAGATAGGGGTCGAATTCCGCCGAGTTGAGCCGCACGACATAGGTCTGGCCCGGCGTGCCCGTGAACGACCAGCTGTCGGCGTACTCGCCGCTGGAAATCGCGTCATCCGAGCTGCTGAGCTGGCCCGCATTGGCGGTGCCGTCCTGCGCGCGACCGCCGCCCTGGGCAGCGATGCGGGGGCCTGCGCCCTCTTGCAGGCTCAGCGTATAGCGACCGCGTTCGCCCGGGGCGAAGGTGGTGGCCTGGATGCGGTACTGGCCGGTGGCGGGCAGGCGCACCGTCAGCTGGGAATCGACATCCCCGTCATCGCGGTCATCGTTGAACTCGGCAAAGCCCGAGGGCCCGCGGATCATGACGTAGGAATCGACGTCCCCGGACGACATCTGGACCGTCACCTGCTGACCGGCGCGCCCCTCGAACACATAGACGTCGACATATTCACCGGAGGTCAGCTGGGCATCGCCGTCCTCGAACCGGCCCTGGACCTCGCCGCCCAGCCGGATCGGGTCCTGGGCCGCTGCCGGAGAGGCGAGCGCCGTCAGGCCTGACAGCGCCACGACCATACCGAGGACCAGTGACCTGACGCCCATGCGGGCTTCGCCGAAGAGCCGGGTTGATTGGAACATGGTGCAGGCCTCCCCCAAGACTGCCGCCACCCTATCAACGGTATGCGGCCCCGCAAGCCTGTCCGAACCTGACGACGGGGTCAGCATGCAGCTTCCTCTTGCCAGTTCGCCCGTCGTGGCGTTCAAGCCGGGGAGGGCCGCGACACACTGCGGCCGGGGGCGTGCCCATGTTCACCACGCTGAATGCCCAGAGCGCCCTGGGCCTGATCGTCATCGTCGCGGTTTGCTGGCTGCTGTCCGAAGACCGCAAGCGATTTCCCTGGCGGCTCGCCCTGGGGGCCGTGGCCGTGCAGGCCGCGCTGGTGCTGGCCCTGTTTGCCCTGCCGGGATCGCGCGCCGTGCTGGCCGCCATCACCGGCTCGGTTGATGCGCTGGGCCGGGCGACCAATGAGGGTGCGAAATTCGTGTTCGGCTATCTGGCGGGCGGCGACCAGCCCTATGCCGTGACGAGCGAGCCGGCCCTGTTCACCTTTGCCTTCCAGGTCCTGCCGCTGATTCTGGTGATCTCGGCCCTGTCGGCGCTGCTGTGGCACTGGAAGATCCTGAAGGCCATTACCTACGCGTTCGGCCTGCTGTTCCAGCGGACCATGGGACTGGGCGGGGCCTCGGCGCTGGCGGTCGCGGCCAACATCTTTCTGGGCATGATCGAAAGCCCGATCGTCATCCGGGCCTATCTGGACAAGCTGACCCGGTCCGAGCTGTTTCTGATGATGGTGGTGGGGCTGGCGACCGTCGCCGGGTCGACCATGGTCGCCTACGCCGCGATCCTCGCGCCCGTCCTGTCCAATGCGGCCGGGCATGTACTGGTGGCCTCGATCGTCTCGGCGCCCGCGGGTGTGCTGCTGGCCCGCATCATGATCCCGGAGGTCCCGGGGCAGGGGGGCGCGGTGGCCGACTATTCCGCGTCGCTCAAATACGACTCGTCCATTGACGCCATCGTCAAGGGCACCTCGGACGGCCTGATGGTGGTGCTGAATATTTCGGCGGTGCTGATCGTGTTCGTGGCGCTGGTCGCCCTGGTCAATGTGATGATCGGGGGCTTTTGGCTGTTCGGGGACCCGGTCTCGGTCGAGCGGGTCCTGGGCTGGCTGTTCATGCCGGTGGCCTGGCTCACGGGCGTGTCGTGGACCGATGCGGGCGAAGCCGGGCGTCTGCTTGGCGTCAAGCTGACCCTGACCGAGTTCGTGGCCTTCATCGAACTGGGCCGGGTGCCGCCCGAAGCGATCAGCGAGCGCACGCGCATGCTGATGACCTACGCCCTGTGCGGCTTTGCCAATATCGGCTCGGTCGGGATCACGGTGACCGGCCTGTCGGTACTGATGCCCGAGCGGCGGACCGAGGTGCTGGGCATGGTGTGGAAGGCCCTGGCGGCCGGCTTCATGGCCACCCTGATGACGGCCTCGGTGGTCGGGCTGATGCCGGCTGCGGTGTTCGGCTAGGGACTACCAGCGCAGGGCGAAGCGACCGATGACCGCCCCGATGGCCGCGGCCAGGGCCATGCCCAGCGTGTACCAGGTGGCGACAAAGGGCGCCGTGGCCTCGGGGCAATGCAGCCCATAGGCCGTGGCCGCGATGGCGCCGGTCAGCAGGCCAAGCGCCGCGCCTGAAGCCATGGGACGCGTGGGTGCCAGGGGGCGCGCCCCCAGCCAGATCAGCGGGGCCGCAAACACGGACATCAGCAGGATGTTTCGCGCGCACAGGGTCCAGGTCAGGCCCAGCCAGGACCGGGTCCAGTCGCCGCTCGGCGTCAGCGCCAGCTCGACCCCGGCAAACGCAATGGCGACGCCGACAATCCCGAGGACGGCATACAGGGCAGGGTGAGAATTGACGCCCGGCCGGCCCAGCCGGGTCACGAGCATCAATGCCGCCCCGGCGATGGCCGTTGAGTACAGCGCCTTCAGCCAGAACGCCCATCCGGTCATGGCGACGGTCAGGTCGGGGCGCAGACCCAGCATCAGCAGGACCCCGACCACGGATGCGGCAAGGGCTCCGACGACCCAGAGTGGATGAATCCGGGCCGGCCGTACCGGCTCCAGCCCGGCGGCGAGGGCGTCGATCAGGTCGTCAGTTCTCATGACTGACCTCGGGCGGCTGGATGCTGGCGTTCAGGGCCTTCAGGCTGCGGTGGACGCTGACTTTGGCGGCGCCCTCGGTGAAGCCGTTGCGGGCCGCGGCTTCGGCCACGCTGTAGCCGCCGATCCGCACGTCCTCGACCAGTTGGCGCTGGCGTCGGGGCAGGATCGACAACAGTTTTCCGAGGTCACGACGGACGACGCCGTCTTCCACCGTATGGTCGGCGAGAAGCACATCCGCGTCCTCGAGGGGGACGGACACGCGACGCCCCTGCCGGCGAAGGTGATCGATCAGCTTGTAGCGCGCGATCGCATAGGCCCAGGCCGTAAAGGGGCGCGTCCGGTCATAGGTCGCGCGCTTGGCATGGATGGCGATCAGGCAATCTTGCACGAGGTCCTCCGTGTCGGCCTCATGCCCCGCAAGTCGGCGCTGGAGGAATCCGGCAAGCGCGGGGCGAATTTCGGTCAGAAGCATGCGCCAGGCCACCGGGTCGCCGTCGAGGCCCCGGATCATGAGACGTTTGAGCTCGGCTTCCCTGTCGATCACGCCTCTCCCAGTTCGGGCGACTGCAGAAAAGGTTACATCGAAGACCGCCCCGGGCGATGAAATATTTTTCCAGCCGGTCCGGTAACCGCGCTGTGTCGCGGGGCGAACTCCCTCCTGTCAGGCCGATCCGATGCGGACGGTCGCTTTCAGGAGATGAGACATGAACACTTCCGCGAAAATCCTTGTCGGTGCCGGTGCCCTGCTGGCGCTGGGAGCCACGACGGCCATGGCCGACAGCGGCAGCGCCTCGCAGGAGCGCGAGATGGAAAAATGCTACGGCGTCGCCAAGGCGGGACAGAATGACTGCGCGGCCGGGCCGGGAACCTCGTGCGCCGGCACTTCCACCCGCGACTATCAGGGCAATGCCTGGAAGCTGGTCCCCAAGGGCACCTGCGTCTCGATCGAGACACCGCGCGGCAACGGTTCGCTGACCCCCATCGCGGACCGCTGATCGTGACGGTTCCGACCGCCGGACTGGGTCTCAAGCCCCAGCACTATGCCGAGGCCGCGGCCTGTCCGGCGGCCGGATCCACCCGGGGCCTGTGGTTCGAGGTTCACCCCGAGAACTATATGGTCGAGGGCGGGCCGCGTCTGTCCTGGCTGGAAACGATCCGGGACGCGCGGCCGTTATCGCTTCACGGCGTGGGCCTGTCGCTGGCCGGAGATGAACGTGCCGATACGGAGCATCTGGCCCGGTTTCGCCGCCTGATCGACCGGTATGAACCCTTTGTGGTGTCCGAGCACCTCGCCTGGTCGCGTCGGGGCGACGTCTACCACCCCGATCTGCTGCCCATCCCCCGCAACGGGGAGATGCTGTCCCGGGTCTGCGCGAATATTGAAGAGGCGCAGGAAGCGCTGGGGCGGCGTCTGCTGATCGAGAACCCGACCGCCTATCTGGCGCTGGCTGACCATCAATGGGATGAGGTGGATTTTCTGGTTGAGATCGCCCACCGAACAGGCTGCGGCCTGCTGGTGGACGTGAACAATGTCTATGTCAGCGCCGCCAATATGGGATTGTCGGCCGAGGCGTGGATTGACCGCGTGCCCGGCGCGATGGTGGGCGAGATCCATCTGGCCGGCCATCGGCCCGATCCCGCCCTGGGCGACGCCCTGTTGATCGACAGCCATGATGCCCCCGTGGCCGAACCGGTCTGGGCGCTGCACCGTCGCCTGATCGACCGGATCGGGCCGCGCCCGACGCTGATCGAGCGTGACGGCGACGTGCCAGGGTTCGATGACCTTCTGGCGGAACAGGGCCGGGCGGCCGCGGTCCTGACCGATCTGGAGATCGCCGCATGAGCGCCTTCCATTCGGCCTTCGAGGCGGCGCTGTCGGGGAGCACGGACGCGCTTCTTCCCCACCTGGTTTCAGACGCGCGGACGCTCGCGGCGATCGGCGTCTATCGCAATACGGCCCTGAAGGCGCGGATCGATGCGCTCGAGGCCGGCTATCCGACCGTAGTCCAGATGGTTGGCTCAGACTGGTTCAGGGCGGCAGCGCGGGAGTTCGCGCTGGAGCACCCCGGCGACGACCCCGTCATGGTGACTTTTGGCGCCCCCTTTCCGGAGTGGCTCCTGACCTTCGAACCGGCGCGCGATATGCCATATCTGGCGCCCTGCGCGCGGCTGGACCGGGCGTGGACCGAGGCGCATGTCGCGGCAGACGCGGCAGCGATGACGCCGGCCGAGGCAGCGGCTCTCGGGGTTGCCCTGACCGGTCTGACGGTGGGGTTGCACCCGTCTGTGCGGCTGTTCCGGTTCGACTGGACGGTGCCGTCATTGTGGCTGGCTCACCGCTATCCGCAGCCTCCCGCCGGGCCCCTGGTATGGGAGGCCCGTGCCGAAGCCCTGATGATCCACAGGACGGCCGGCCATGTCCGGGCGCGTCTCCTGACCCCGGCCGAATTTGCCTTTCTGGACGCCTGCCGGAAGCGGCGTCCGCTGGGCATCGCAGCCGATCAGGCTGCGCGGCTCGACCGTACCCTGTCGATTCCCGCCCTGTTCGCCAGCCTCATCGCAGCGGACGTGTTTCTGACATCCGAACCCGAGGTCCGCGCATGAACCGTCTGTCCCAACTCCATCAGCGGCTCTCGGCCGCCATCCCGGAAAGTCTGATTGCCCTGCTGCTCCGGGTCGGCATCGCCGTGCCATTCTTCCTGTCCGGGCGCACCAAGGTTGACGGGTTTCTGACCCTGTCGCCCTCGACCGGATATCTGTTCGCCGAAGAGTATAACGTCCCCCTCCTGTCCCCCGACCTGGCGGCGCATCTCGCCACCTATGCCGAGCACCTGCTGCCCGTTCTTCTGGTGCTGGGCCTGGCGACCCGGATTTCGGCGCTCGGCCTGATTGCCATGACGCTGGTGATCCAGCTGTTTGTCGTGCCGACCGGCTGGCCCACGCACCTGCTGTGGGCCGGACCGCTGGTCTATCTGCTGGCGCGCGGACCCGGAGGTCTGAGCCTGGATCGCCTGCTGAAACTGGACTGAAGCGGCTTGCCCGGCGTAGCCGCCTTCCCTAGGTTTCGATAAGCAACCGAGGGACAGGTCCATGAAGCTTTTCGACAGCCACCGCGCGCCCAACCCCCGCCGCGTGCGCTGGGTCATGGCGGAAAAGGGCATTGCGGATATCGAGGTCGTCCAGGTCGATCTTCTGGCCGGGGAGCACCGCACGCCGGAGTACCGGGCGAAAGTCGGTGTGCCGCATGTCCCGGCGCTGGAACTGGACGACGGCACCTGCATCTCGGAATCGGTGGCCATCTGCCGCT
>CAXICH010000034.1:0-13938 GCA_964022245.1 uncultured Alphaproteobacteria bacterium | reverse complement strand
GGCGATCCGCCGTTGCGGGTGACACCGATCCTCGGGTCAAGCCCGAGGATGACGGTGGTCGTGTCTCCTCCCCATCGCAGACGGGGAGGAGATGGAGGCTCAGGGCTTGCGTTCGACCTTAAGGGCGTAGGCGCCGGTTTCGGACTGCCCGTAGCTGCCGGCGCGGATGACGTAGACGCCGTCGTCCGGCACTTCCCATTCCAGCCGGGCGTGGGTGTCAGACAGGCCGTCGTCGTCGCTGGCCAGCACCTCGATGTCGTTGCCATCCTTTTCGCGTCCTACGATAACAAAGGCATCGAACGCATTGGAAACCATGGTGATAACAAGTGTTTCACCGGCCTTGGCATGGATGCGATAGGCGTCGAAATAGCTGCCGTCGCCAGCGGCGGCATCGGCCTCGCCCAGGGTCCCGCGTGCCGTCGCGCCGACCAGAATGCTGCCCGGGGCCGGGGCGGGGCCGCGGTCGATCAGCTCGAGGGAATACAGACCTTCATTGCCCTCGCTGAGCGGAGAGAGGCGGATCACATAGTCGCCGTCCTCCGGGATGGTGAAGTTCAGGCGCGAGTCCGTGCCCTCTCCCAGACCGTCATCGTCCGTGGCCAGCGCCTCGAACTCGCCGTCGGCCGATCCGAGCCGAAGGAAGGTGTCAAAGTCGCCGGAGCGGGCGATCACCTGGACCCGGCTGCCTTCGACCCCCGTGAAGCGGAAGGAGTCATAGTTCCGGTCCTGACCGTCCAGGGGATCCTTGTCATCGATAACCCCTTCCTGGACCGCCCCGAAGGCGATCGGCACGGGCGGCCGTTCGGGCGCGATCTCGGCGAGGCTGAGGGTGTAGTCGCCCTCGACCGTCTGGCTGAAGCCGCGGACCTCGATCACATAGGTCCCGGAGCCCTCGAGGGTGCGGGTGAGGCGGGAATTGGTGCCGTCGCTGTCGTCGTTGTCGTCCAGACGGGTCGGCGGCGGGCCGTCGTCGCGATAGAGCACCAGATAGGTATCAAAATCCTCGGCCTCGAGACGGATGTCGATGCGCTGGCCCTCGCGTCCGTCGAACCGGTAGAGGCGCGCGCGATAGCCTTCGTCATTGACCGGCGTGTCCGGGTCGATCGTGCCGGTGACACTGTCGCCGATGGTCAGGCGCGCGGCCTCGGGCGGCGGCGGGGCGGGCTGAAGGGACAGGACATAGGCCCCGCTCTCGCTGGTCGAGAGCGGACGGACCCGGATCAGATAGTCGCCGCGCGCGGGGGTCGCGAACACCAGACGCGAGTTGAGGGACTCGCCGTCGTCGTCATTGAAGGCCAGTTCCTCGAACACCCCGTCCCTCAGGTGGCCGACCTGCAGATAGGTGTCGAAATCGTCCGAGGTCAGGGTGACGATCACCCGTTCGCCCGCATCTGCGGCAAAGCGATAGGCGTCGAAGGGTACATCCTGATCGTCGACCGGATCGGCATCGTCGATGACACCGTCCAGCGACTGTCCCAGAGCAAGGGCAACCGGTTCGGGCGCCGGCGGCGCGGGCGGGCGCTCGCGGGCAATCAGATTGTAGGGGCCCATCGCGCCCTCGGAGAAGGCGCGGGCCCGAACCGTGTAGATTCCGTCGGCAGTCGCCGTATAGCGGAGGCGCGCATCGGTGCCGTCGCCTGCACTGTCGTCGTCGACGGCCACCGGCTCTTCCATGTCGGGGCCATACAGTTCGAGATAGGCGTCGAAATCGTCGGACCGCATCTCGACCTCGAACCGCTGTCCGGCCACCAGCGTCACCGTATAGCTGTCATAGGGCGCCCCCAGATCGTCACGGGAATCGCCGTCCTCGAGCGAGGCATCGAGGCCTTCCCCCAGGACCAGGGCGCCGGCATCCTGGGCCCAGGCGCCGCCCGCCGTGATCAGGGCGAGCGCCGACACGCCGGCAAGCCCGACAGTTCTGGTGCGGTTGAATCGGCGCATGGTATCCCCTTCACAGCTTTGCCCGATCATAGACGCCGAACCCCGGCCTGTGTAAATCGCCTGACCGCAACGATTCCTGACGAGGGATCGGCAGAACGGACCCGCCATGACCGCGACCCCCTCCCCGACCGCCCGGATCATTGACGGAAAGGCGCGTGCAGCCACGCTCGTCAATCAGGTGGCCGAGGCTGCCGCCGGGCTGAAGGCCGGTACCGGGATCGTGCCCGGGCTGGCAGCGGTTCTGGTGGGCGAGGACCCGGCCAGCCGCATCTATGTGAAGAGCAAGGGCGAGACGGCGCAGCGCGCGGGGTTGAACTCGTTCACCCATGCGCTGGCGGCCGAAACGACCGAGGCGGAGTTGCTGGATCTGGTGGCGCGGCTGAACGCCGATCCCGCGGTTCACGGGATTCTGGTGCAACTGCCCCTGCCCCGCCATATCCAGGAGACCGCCGTGCTGGCTGCGATCGCCCCGGACAAGGACGTGGACGGCTTTCACGTGATCAATGCCGGGCGACTGGCGACCGGTCAGCCGGGCATGGTGCCCTGCACGCCCCTGGGCTGCATCAAGCTGCTGAAGGCGACGCTGGGCGATCTGTCGGGGCTGGACGCCGTGGTCGTGGGCCGCTCGAACATCGTCGGCAAGCCGATGGCGCAGCTGCTGCTGGCCGAAAGCTGTACGGTCACCGTCGCCCATTCGCGGACCCGGGACCTGGCCGAGGTGTGCCGGCGGGCGGACATTCTGGTGGCGGCGGTCGGGCGGCCGATGATGATCCCGGGCGACTGGATCAAGCCGGGGGCGACGGTCATCGACGTCGGGATCAACCGGGTGCCCTCTGCGGACCCGGTCAAGGCGGCCGAGGGCCGGACCCGGGTGGTCGGCGATGTGGAGTTTTCGTCAGCGGCCGCCGTCGCGGGCGCGATCACGCCGGTGCCGGGCGGCGTCGGGCCGATGACCATCGCCTGCCTGCTGGCCAATACCTATGCGGCCGCCTGCCGGTCGGCCGGTGTCGAACCGTCACAGTTGAGCGCTTGAAGCGACGGCCTTCCGGGCCGATACTCCCCGAGGGAGCGATGCATCGCCCCCGGATCGGCCAAGGGGGCTATCGATGACTGTCCTGCGCACTCCCGTTCTCGCCGTCGCGGCGGTCACCCTGACCCTGGGCGGCTGTGGCTACAACACCATACCGACCCAGGAAGAGGCCGCGCGCGCCAAATGGGCCGACGTCGAGGCCCAGTACCAGCGGCGGGCCGACCTGATTCCCAATCTGGTGTCCACCGTCCAGGCGGCCGCCATCGCCGAACGCGAGACCCTGACCCAGGTGATCGACGCCCGCTCGCGGGCCACCTCCATCCAGCTGGGCGCCGACGCCCTGTCGGACCCGGCTGCCGTGGCGCGCTATCAGGCCGCCCAGGGCGAGCTCACCCAGGCGCTGTCTCGGCTGATGCTGGTGGTCGAGCGCTATCCCGAGGTGAAGTCGAACGCCAATTTCGTGGCCCTGCAGAGCCAGCTGGAGGGCACGGAGAACCGGATCGCCGTGGCCCGGCGCGACTATAACGAGGCAGCGCGGGTCTATAATACGACGCTGCGGACCTTCCCCGGCAATCTCTGGGCCTCGACCTTCCATTCGGGATCGGAGCGGCTGCCGCTGTTCACGGCCTCGCCGGGTGCCGAGACCGCGCCCCAGGTGCAGTTCAACACCGGAGCGACCCCCGCACAGTGACCCGCGCCCTGACCGTCGAACGACTGACACGGCAGGCCCTTGTCGCAGGTCTGGTGGCGATGGCGGTATGGCTGGTTCTGGCGCTGCCGGGACAGGCCCAGCCGGCCTTCCCCGACCTGACCGGGCGTGTGGTGGATCAGGCCGGGCTGCTGAGCCCGGCCAGGGAAGCCGAGCTGGAGCAGCGCCTCGCCGCGCTGGAGCGGGACACCAGCGATCAGCTGGTGGTGGTCACGGTGCGCTCGCTGGACGGCTATGACATTGCGGACTACGGCACGCGGCTGGGCCGGCACTGGCAGATCGGCCAGCAGGACGGCGACAATGGCGTGCTACTGATCGTGGCGCTGGAAGAGCGCAAGATCCGCATCGAGGTCGGCTACGGGCTGGAAGGCATACTGACGGACGCCCTGTCGGCCCTGATCATCCACGAACAGATCACGCCGGCCTTCAAGGAAGGCGGGTTCGAGCGCGGGATCGAACAGGGGGTGATCGCCATCGAGGATCAGCTGCGGCTGGACCCCGAAGAGGCGCAGGCCCGGGCCGCGGCGGTCGAGGCGGCCGAGGCCAGGGTGCCGGTCGGAGCCCTGATCATCCTCGCCCTAGTGTTCGGCTTCATCCTGATTGCCGTGATCGGCGTCGTCAGCAGTGCCAGCGGGCGCCGCCGGCGCGGCGGGTCTGACATCGCGCCCATCCTGATCTGGGCCGCGTCAGAGGCCCTGCGTTCGCGTGGTGGTCGCGGCGGAGGCGGGGGTGGCGGCTTTGGCGGCGGCGGAGGCTTTGGTGGCGGAGGGGGCAGCTTTGGCGGTGGCGGCGCCTCGGGAGGCTGGTGATGCGTATTTCCCCTGCAGATCACGACCGTATCCGCCGCGCTGTGGAGGAGGCCGAACAGACCACCTCCGGCGAAATCTTCTGCGTCATCGCCCGACGGGTGTCGTCCTATCGCGAAGTCGGTCTGGCGTGGGCGGCGGCGGCGGCGATGATCCTGCCCCTGCTGCTGATCCCGCTGGGCTTCAGTCCGGCCTGGCTGCCCGGCTTTTCCGACGGCTGGCAGGCCGCGCAGCTGGCGGCCACACCGGTGACCGTGGCGCAGACGCTGGGTGCCTATGCCCTGGTGCAGGTGGTGATCTTTCTGGCCGTGTTTCTGATCCACGGCCTGCCGGTCGTCCGCCGGCTGATGACGCCGGGCTCCATCCGGCGGCACCGGGTACGCAAGGCGGCCATGCACCAGTTTCTGGCCCACGGAATCCACGTCACGGCCAACCGGACCGGGGTGCTGATCTTTTGCGCGCTGGATGAGCACCGGGTCGAAGTGGTCGCCGATGAAGGGATCCACAGTCTGGTCCCGGCCGAAACCTGGGCCGATGTGACCTCGGCCCTGACCCGGGACCTGCGGGCCGGCCGCCCCATTGAGGGGTTTGAGGCGGCGATCGCCCTGTCCGGACAGGTGCTGTCGGCCCATTTCCCGCCGGGACCGGACAATCCCAACGAACTGTCGGATCGACTGGTCGAGCTGTGACGCCTTTTGACAGCCCGATTGGCGACCGAACCCGGCCCTGTTCTGCTGTCAGGAGGCGCGTATGCCCCGCCTGATATCGTACAATGTGCACCGCTGCGTCGGCATGGACCGCAAGCTGGATCTGGACCGGATCGTGGGCGTGATCGCCGAATATGAGCCGGACATCGTCTGTTTGCAGGAACTGGACGTGGGACGGGCCCGGACCGGCGGCGTGGACCAGGCCGCCGAGATCGCGCGCAAGCTGGCGATGACGGTCCACTTCCATCCGGCCATGCGGGTCGAGGCCGAACTGTATGGCGATGCCGTGCTGACCCATCTGCCCGAACGACTGGTCAAGACCGACGCTCTGCCGACCGTCGCCGGCATTCCCGGTCTGGAACCGCGCGGCGCCCTGTGGGTGCGGATCGAGATCGAGGGCCAGGACCTGAATGTGATGAACACCCATTTCGGACTGGTGCCCCGGGAGCAGCAGCGGCAGGCCACAGCGCTGGTCGGACGCGACTGGCTGGGCCGCAAGGACTGCACCGGGCCGACCATTCTGACCGGGGACTTCAACGCCACCTCGATCACCCGCCCCTACCGGATTCTGACCCGGCGGCTGGATGACGCGCAGCGGCGGCTGGGGCTCAAGCCTTCGGTCAAGACCTTTCCGTCCAGCTTTCCGGCGATCCGCATCGACCACGCCTTTGTCAGCCCCGAGGTGGCGGTGACCGCTGTCCGGTCCTCATTCTCGCCGCTGGCCCGGATGGCCTCGGATCACCTGCCGCTGATCGTGGATTTCGAGCTGCCGCCGGCCAGCGCCTGATCCGGGCGCTGGGTGGGGTTGCGGCGCTTCCACGGACGCCAGGCGTCGTCGGTCGAGGACGGATCGCCCAGCTGCCATTCGGCGATGAAGGCCTCGGCCCGGGATGGCGGCTCCGCACCGAGGGCCAGCATGCGACCACCGCCGAAGGTCTCTATGGCCCGGCCGATGGAGCCGGTCACTTCCTCGGCGGCGCGATAGGCATCTGTGGGGGCGCCAATAAAGTGGGCGATGGATGTCTGGCGCAGCTGCCGGATCGCCTGACGCCCGGCCGAGTCCCGGGGTTCGGCAGCGATATCGCATTCGGTATCGAAGCCGAGGGAGCGGTTGTTCAGATTGGCCGAGCCGATTCTCAACACACGGTCGTCGATGACCGTCACCTTGGCATGGACGATCAGACGCTGGCCGCCCTCGGTCACCGGACTGAAGGCGAAAAAGCGGTTGTGACGGTCGGCCTGCTCCAGCCGGTAGAGGACTTCGGAGCGGGTGGTGTCCATGGTCAGACGGTCGAACCAGCTGGGGCTTCGTCCGGTCGAAATGAGGACGACTTCGGGGCCGTCGGGCTCTTCCAGCCGCCGCGCGAGGGCCGCCGCGATACGGGGCGAGGTGAAATACTGGTTCTCGAAATAGATCAGGGATCTGGCTGACTCAATTGACGCCAGATGCAAGGATTCGACCTCCCGGACCTCACGACGACCGGCCCAGCGCGGCTCGGTGCGCGACACGCCGATCGGCACATCCACCATGTCCGGGTTGACCCCGTCGGGCCAGGGGTCGCTCTCGACGATATCCGGTCGGGTCCGCTCCCAGGTGGCGCGAAACCAGCGCTCGCGGGCGAGGTCCCCAAGGGCGCGCGCGGCCTCGCCGTCCATGACGCACATGGTCTCGTGACGGGGCGGGGCGATCAGGCCTGACGGCATGCAGCGCCGGGGGTCGTCATCCAGATGCTCGGTATTGTCCCAGCGATCCGTGGCCACATCGCCGCCGCCGGTGAAGGCCACCGCGTCGTCGATGACGATCACCTTCTGATGGTGGCAGGCGCCCAGCGGCCCGGGCTGATCCAGCCTGAACTCGACCATGCGCTTGCGGAACCAGCCCTGGGCGCGGTGGGGGTAAAAGCCCTGGGAGGCGGCAATCAGAAGTGGAGAATTCCAGATCAGCAGGCGGACATCCAGCTCCGGCCGGGTCTTGACCAGCATGCGCAGCTGGTGGCCGATCTGGGCCTGATGGTCGTCAGGACGGGTCTCGGGATCCAGGCGCGTGCGCGGATCGAACTGCCAGCCCAGCACGACGATGGACTTCTGTGCCTTTGCCAGCGACGAGGCCAGGGCTTCGAAGTAGGCCTCGTTGTCCATGAGGACGGCGAAGCGGGACGCCGTGGCCGTCTTCCAGCAGGCTCCCGGCTGGTCGATCAGCGGAAAGCCGGAGGTCAGGCGGGCGTCGTCTCCGTCTGTCAGCTGGCTCATGCCCCCACCGGTATCCCGCAGCCAGATTGGCCCGTCCTTCCGTCCCCTATCGCACAACCCGGGTCAATCCGGAGCGATTCTTCACATGCCGATGATTGTCCGGAATGCGAAATTGGCCCATAAGAGGAGCGGTGTTGTCGCGGTTTCGCGGCATGAAGGGGAGTATTGGCCGCCGATGCAGGCCCTGATCGAAATGATCATCGGCTTTATCGCCATGCTGGCAGCGGCGGCGCTTGCCCAGTTCGGCGTGGAATCGCGTGCCGAGCCGACATCGCGTCACGAAGTGCACCGCGTCACCGATTGCGAGAAGCGACCGCCGTCTGCCGTTCTGGTCGGCACTGCCACCAAGCGGGATTGCTGATCCATCCCCCGCTCCGGCGCCCTTCGTTCGTCTGAACCGCTTTGCGCCTGCGTCCTGACCCGTTAGGCTGATCTTTCGAGGTCGCGCCGGGGGGCGCGACGCCCGCGCATCGAGCATAGTGTCCATGAAATCCCGCCAACGGCCGCCGCTGAACCTGACCGCACCCGACGAAGGCGCAGCCACGGTCGCTTCCGACGCCGATGCCACCTCCGCCGGTGAAGACACGTCGGAGCCGAAAGCGGAGCCTGCCGCCGGGTCACGGGCGGAGCGCCGCAAACGGCGTCAGAGCGAACAGGCGGCCGCAACGGAGAGCACCGCCGCCCCCTCCCCCCCTTCCGCGTCGAAGGCCGAGGCGAAAACCTCTCTGTCGGTTCCGGTATCCAAGGGAGAGGCCGTGCCCACCGACGGGCATAAAGATCCCTCGGAAAGCTCTGAACTGGCCCCGCTTCGCGCCGCGCTGGACACCGTGCCCGCCGAGCACATCCGGGCCAGTGGCGGCTATTGGGCCGCAGGCCTTGCCGCGGCCCTGTGGGCCGGTGGCGTCGGCGCCTGGGCCGCCTATGAGGCCGGGTTCGGCGCCGCGCCGATCGAGCCCCTGAGGCTGGCCTTCTATATTCTGGTGGCGCTGGCGCCGGCTGGTCTGGCGTTTCTGCTGGCCCGCGCGGTTCATCAGTCGCGGGTGATTGCGGCCGAGACCCGTCGGGCCCGCGGCCTGTCGGAGGCGCTGATGGCCCCCACCGCGCTTGCGGCCCACAGGACCGGCGAGGTTCTGGTCGGCTTGAGGAACGATATCGATCAGGCGGCGCTGGCCGCCGAGCGCGCCCGTCAGGACATGGCCGAACTGCGCCGGTCCCTGGCCGAGGAGAGCCGTCTGCTGAACGAGGCCGCCGAGACGGCCGGTCGCACCGCGCGCAGACTGGTCGAAAGTCTGTCGGGCGAGCGCGAAGCCATGGCCGCCCTGGGCGGGACCCTGGAAGGCCAGGCCGCCCAGGTGCTGGAAGTGGTCGACCGCCAGTCACGCATGGTGGTCGAGGCTTCGGACCTGGCCCAGACCCAGTTGCGGGAAGCGGAAACAGCATTGGCCGCTCGTGCCGCCGACATGGCCGCCGCCGCCGGAGAAGCGCAGGAAGCCGCGCGGGCCGCCGCCGACGATCTGGCCCGCCAGACCCTGCGCCTCGAGAATGCCGGGGCCGGCGTCGCCGAACAGATCCAGTCGGTCGAGGAAGGCCTGGGCCAACAGCGCGCGGCGCTGGTCACCGCGGCCTATTCGCTGCGTACCGATCAGGAAGACTTCTCGGCCCAGGTCGAGAGCCAGCGGGCGCAACTGACCGAACAACTGTCCGTCGTTCGATCGACCAGCACCGAACTGGTCGAGACCACGGCCACGGGTACCGACGCCCTGCGCGATCTGGTCGAGGCTGCCGCCGACCAGTTCCGGGCCCTGATCGAAATGTCCCAGCGCGAGGCCGACAATTTCGACAGCGCCACCAAGGTCTCGCTGGACCGGTTCGAGGCCCTGTCGGCCGATGCCCGCGATACCCTTCTGGAAGAAAGCTGCCGGGCGCTGGAGGCCTTGAAGGCCACGGCCGAGGAAAGCCGCATGGCCGCCGCCGAGGCTACCGAAGAAGCCCAGCGACGCGCCGACCGGCTGGGCGAGGCCGTGTTCGAGGCCTCGCAGCAGGCCGAAGCCGCCGCCGAGGCGCGCATCGACGGCGCCCGCAAGGTCGTCACCCATACCGCCGACCTGGTCGATGAGGCGGGGGAGCGGGCGCTGCAACGTCTGGAAGCCACAATCGAGCGCATGAATGCGGCCCTGCAGCGGGTCGATGACTCGATCAGCGACCTGGACCAGCGCGCCGCCGACCTGCCGGAGCAGGCCCGCGAGCGGGTCGATGCCGTTCGGGCCGCCGTGGAGGAAGGTCTCGCGGCCCTGTCGGAAGCCTCGCGCAAGGCGGCCGATGACACCGAGGCGCTGGACGCCGGCTTCCAGGAGCGGGTCAAGCGCAACTACGAAATGCTGACCGAGGCCGTACGTCTGATGGGCGTGGTGTCCGGCGATGGCGGACGCGGGCGCCGCGCGGAGGCCGAGACGCCGCCCGTCGGGGCGCCGGACAGCCCGGCCCTGCGCCGTCCCCGGAGCGAGTCGGAGAGCCGTGGTTTCGGACAGCGCAACCGCAAGGACAGCGCGCCGACCCGTTCCCCGGATGAGGGGATGGGCTGGAAGGATCTGATGGGCGATGACCCGCACGAGGCGCCGATGGATCTGGATACGCCGGTGATGCCGCCCGCCGACACGGAGGCGCTCAACGAGCGGATGCTGGCTTCGATCCGGCGCATGGGGGTCGACCCCAATGCCCTCCTGCCCCGCTCGCGGATCGAGGAGGCAGCCGACGCCTTTGTCAGCCGGGATGCCGGTGCGGCGCGCCAGATCGTGCGCCGCGTCGCCCCGGCCGCCGTCCGCAGCGTGTCGCGCCGGGTGCTGAGCGATCCCGAGCTGAAGAGCGACGCCGAAGCCTATGTGCGCACATGGGCGCGCATCCTGAAGGACCACGCCGCCGGCGGTGACGGACCGGCGGTCCTGAACCGTCTGGCGTCGGACGGCGGGCGGGCGTTCCTGCTGCTGGATGCGGCGGTCGGCGACCTCTCCTGATCGGGGAAACCGCCGCGACATTCCGGTTTTGGGGTTGACGATCCGGCCCCGATGGCGACACGGTCAACCGCCGTCATATGTCCGTCACAGCACTCTCAGGTCCATGCTCGACACGCCCGCCGATGCCCAGCCGGATTTGCGACCCGGGCTTATGCTCTGCGCCTATGAGCCGGAACTGGCCTGGGGCGCGGAAGAGACGGGTGCCGACAGCGACTGGACGCCGCCGGGGGCGCGACTGATCCCCGTTCAGGCTGAAGCCCCCGAGTCTCTCGCTCGCACGCTCATGGAACGACTGCGCGATCCGGCCTGTCGCGCGGCCTTGCTGGTGGGGCGGGCGACCGGCCCCGGCGACTTCCTGATCCAGACCCGGGCCGAGAACCGCGTCCTAAACGGGACGGCGCGGCTGGTGCCTACGGGGCCGGGAGTGGCCCGCGCCACCGCACCTGCCCTTGAAATGGCCCAGACCCTGTCCGAGGCCGGACTGAAGACCCGGCTATCATCGGACACGGTCACCGATCCGGGCAACTATCTGCTGTACCGGCTGCTGTGTTCGCTGCCGGACGGCCCCGAGGCGCCGCTGGTCGGCCTGCTGCGCGTGCCGGACGGGGACGGGTCCGCGATCACCCGCGCGGTGCGACTGGCGACGGAGGCCATGGCCCGGCACCTGTCACCCCTGCCCCGCCCCCGCGCGGCCTGAGCCCCGGCCCGGCCGTCCACGCAGGCTGAGCGCGGCCAGCCCGCCCAGCGCCGCCATGCCGGCCATCGCCAGATAGCCGCCGGCCCCGTAGGCGTCGTAGAGCGGGCCGGACAGCACGGTGGCGATGCCGATCAGAACCCCTGCGGATACCGTCGAGGACAGGGTCTGGGCGGCCGTCTGGGCGTCCTCGGGGGCCAGTCGTTCGACGATCTCGACCCCGGCCAGATAGGTGGCGGCAAAGGTCAGGGCGTGCAGGGCCTGAAGCGGCCACAGCAGGGCCAGCGGCGGGCTGAAGGCCAGTACTGTCCAGCGCAGGATACCGGCCCCGACCCCGACCGCCAGCATGGGCCAGGGGCCGATGCCGAGCCGCCGCCGCCAGGGGTCCAGCCACCACATGAAGCCGATCTCGATGATCACCGATGCCGCCCAGAGGACGCCGACAAGGCCGGTCGACACGCCCTGCTGCGTCCACAGGATGGCGGAAAAACCATAGTAGAAGCCGTGGCTGGCCTGCACTGCACCAATGGCGAGGAGGGCGACCATGAACACCGGATCGGCCAGCAGACGGCCCAGACCCAGAAACCGGTTGTGGCCCGAGGCGCGGCCGGCGGCGCTGACGACCTCGGCCGGCAGACCGACCTGTGCATAGACCGCCATCAGGGCACTGCCGGCCACGATCCAGACAATCACCGCCGCGACGGGCATCTGGGTCAGCAGCGCCCCCATGCCCAGATTGGCCAGCACAAAGGCGGCCGAGCCGCAGCCGCGCGGCACGGAGAAGGAAAACCCCTCGCGCCGGGCGACGCGCAGGTTCAGCACATCGATCAGGGGGATGACGGCCGAGGTTGCGGTCGCCCCGACGAACCAGCACAGGGTCCAGGCCACATAGCCCTCGACCAGGGCGGCGGCGCCATAGCCGGCCACCGCCACCCAGCCGAGGATGGCGATGGGCGCGCGGCGGGTGGCGAAGCCGTCGACCCAGACGGCGATCATCGGGCCGGTCAGGAAGCGCGCCAGCATCGGCACGGCCAGCAGGGTGCCGATCTCGGCCCCGTCCAGCCCCAGGCTCTTCAGCCACAGGCCGGCGAACGGCAGGCTGACCCCGGTGACGCCGAAGAGCAACACATAGTGGAGGGCAAGACGGACGGACGGCTGCATGCCTGATCCGATAGCAGACTCCGGCGATTCCGTGGGCTAGCGTGGCCTTATGACGGTGAATCGCACCCTGGCGGTGACAGCCTGCGGCCTCGGCGCCCTCTGTGTCCTTCTTGGAGCGTTCGCCGCCCATGGGGCGGGACCGCAGGTCAAGACCCTGCTGACCACCGGCGCCCACTACGGCCTGATCCATGCGCTGCTGGCGGTCGTGGCCGCCGTCCTGGCGCGTCACAGCAGTCCGATCCGCTGGGCCGGATGGCTGGCGGTGGTTGGTGGCGCTGTCTTCGCCCTGTCCCTGGCGCTGGTCGGGATGGCCGGGCTGCGGGTCATGGGCGCCGTGGCGCCGGTCGGCGGCCTGCTGATGGTCGCCGCCTGGCTGATGTTTGCCTATGGGGTGTTTCGCACGCGCCCTTCCGACCTGTCCTGAACTGCAGAGCGAGTATCAATGTCCTTTCCGAAGCCTGAGGGCGACCGCCGCGACCTGTTCCCCGAGATCGAGGCCTTTGCCAGCGGGATGATGAAGACCCCGGACGGGCACGAGATCTATTTCGAGGAGAGCGGCAATCCGCAGGGCAAGCCGGTGCTGGTGCTGCACGGCGGGCCCGGCGGAGCGACCAGCCCGGGCATGCGGCGCTATTTCGATCCGTCCGCCTACCGGATCATCATGTTCGACCAGCGTGGCTGTGGTCAGTCGCGGCCCTATGCCTCGCTCGAGAACAACACCACCTGGACCCTGATCGAGGATATCGAGCGGCTGCGCGAGCGGTGCGGCGTCGACAAATGGGTGGTATTCGGCGGGTCCTGGGGCTCCACCCTGTCGCTGACCTATGCGGTGACCCACCCCGAGCGGGTCAAGGCGCTGGTGCTGCGCGGTATCTTCCTGCTGACGAAGAAGGAACTGCACTGGTTCTATCAGGACGGGGCGTCGATGATCTTCCCGGACGCCTGGGAGCGGTTCCTGGCGCCCATCCCGGAGGCCGAGCGTGACGACCTGATGGCGGCCTATGAGAAGCGGCTGACCGGCACCGACGACGCCGCGCGGAGCGAAAGCGCCATCGCCTGGTCCAGCTGGGAGGGGGAAACCGTCAGCGTACGCGGGCCGGACTCACGCCCCGACAAGTTCGCCGAGGCCGAGTTCGCCATCGCCTTTGCCCGGATCGAGAACCACTATTTCCGTAACGGCGGATTCCTGCCCGAAGACGGGTGGCTGCTGAAGAAGATCGACCGCATCCGCCATATCCCCGCGTGGATCGCCCAGGGCCGGTTCGATGTGGTCACCCCGATGTCGGGCGCCTGGGCCCTGCACCGGGCCTGGCCGGAAGCGCGGCTGGAAGTGGTCGGCGACGCCGGCCACGCCTCGACCGAGCCGGGCATTGTCGACAGTCTGGTGCGCGCCACCGACTGGGCAGCAGGCCTGCCGGACTGATCAGAACAGGCCGTGGCCCTTGGGCAGTTCGACGTAGCGGTGCACGCGGGTCGCCATCACCAGCCCGAAGCCGATCATGACCGTCAGCATCACGGTGCCGCCGTTTGACATCAGCGGCATGGGCACCCCCACGACCGGCGCCAGCCCCATCACCATGGCGCCGTTGATCAGCACATAGAGGGCGAAGGTGGCGGTCACCCCGGCGG
>CAXICH010000033.1:0-14348 GCA_964022245.1 uncultured Alphaproteobacteria bacterium | reverse complement strand
AGCCGGTCGCGCAGCGCCTCGACCGCCGCCGTGTCCAGATCGGTCAGGGCGACCGTGGCGCCCTCTTCCAGAAGCCGAAGCGCCATGGCCTGTCCCAGGCCGCCGGCGGCGCCCGTGATCAGGACGGCCTTGTCCTTGACGCGACCGGTCATGCGCGCGCTCCCATAGCGGTGGCGACCTCATTCATGAAGCGGGCCAGAGCGACGTCCTTTTCGGTCACGCCGCCGGCGTCGTGGGTCGTCAGACGCACCTCGACCCGGTCATAGACATTGAACCACTCGGGGTGATGGTCGCGCTTGTCGGCCATCAGGGCGACCCGCGTCATGAAGCCGAAGGCCGCGTTGAAATCGGCAAAGCGGAAGGTCTTGCAGATGGCATCGCCCCCGGACGGATCGACGGCCCATCCCTCAAGACTCTGGATGGCCTTCCCGGCCCCGATCGTTGCGGTCATTGCGCGTCTCCCCTTGTGCGTTCTCCTCCCTATAGACCGGTCCGGGACCCGTCCGGAAGGCGGAACGAATGGCCAAGCTTTGTCGTTGACCCCCCACTGTCCCCGAGGGAGGCACATATGGATGCGTTTACCGATAACCTCTGGCTGGCGACGCTGCGGCCGGTCGATCAGAAGCGGCTGGCCCCGCATCTGCACGAGCGCCCGTTCGATCCGGGGTTGATGCTCTACGACATCGGCGAGGCGGTCGACGCGATCTGGTTTCCGCTGCACGGCGTGGTGTCGCTGATGACGGTCGTCGGAGAGGACCGGGCCGTGGAAACAGCCGCCATCGGTCGCGAGGGGCTGGTCGGAGTGACCTGCGGGCCGATGAACGGCCGGGCGGCCACCCGCGCCGTCTGCCAGATCGAGGGTGTGGCGGCCTGCTGCTCTGCCGAAGTCTTCGCCGACCTGCTGCACCAGAGCGAGCCGATGCGCGTGGCCCTGTCGCGTTTCACCGAGGGCCTGATGGCCCAGGTCCAGCAATCGGCGGCCTGCAATGCCCAGCATCGGCTGGACCAGCGCCTCGCCCGCTGGCTGCTGACCACCCACGACCGGACCGACAGCGACCGGCTGGAACTGACCCAGGCCGATGTGGCCGACATGCTGGGCGTGCGCCGCGCCACCGTCAGCGAAGTCAGCGCCGAACTGGAAGGCCGCGGCCTGATCCGGCGCGGCCGCGGCTGGCTCTGTGTGACGGATCGCCAGGCGCTCGAGGCCGCCGCCTGCGGCTGCTATGGCCTGATGCGCGGCGTCATGACCGATCTGGGCCTGCCGCAGACGGTCGAGGCCTGATCCGGCAGACCGCGACGACACAGACCGGTGACGGCGTCCCGCCGACAGGCTAAACCGCGCGATATGAGCACTGCCGACCCCTCCGATCCGTCAACCTCGCCCTTCGGCTATCGCGACATGCCGCGCGACGAAAAGGTGCGCCGGGTCCGCGGGGTGTTCGACAGCGTCGCGCCGTCCTACGACCGGATGAACGACCTGATGAGCGGCGGCGTCCACCGCCTGTGGAAGGACGCCGCCGCGGCCCGCCTGAACCCGCAACCGGGCGAGGTGATCCTCGACGTCGCCGGTGGCACCGGCGATCTGGCGCTCCGCTATGCGAAACTGGCGCGCAAGGCTGCCGCCCGCCGGGGCGGGGAGCCGGCCACCGTTCTGGTGCTGGACTACAATGCCGAGATGATCGCCGCTGGTCGCGCGCGCGAAGCCGGAGCCCGCGAGGCCGCGCCCGAGCTGACCTGGATGGTTGGCGACGCCCTGTCCCTGCCGCTGCCTGATGCCTCGGTCGACGCCTGGTCGATCGGCTTCGGCATCCGCAATGTCGCCCGCATCGAGGAGGCTCTGGCCGAAGCGCGCCGCGTGCTCAAGCCGGGCGGCCGCTTCCTGTGTCTGGAGTTTTCGCATCCGACCAGCGAGGCGCTGTCGAAGGCTTATGACACCTGGTCGTTCAACATGATCCCGCGCATCGGCGGCTGGGTCGCCGGGGATCGGGACAGTTACCAGTACCTGGTCGAGAGCATCCGTCGCTTCCCCGACCAGCAGACCTTCAAGGCCATGATCGAAGCCGCCGGCTTCTCGAGCGTCAGCGTCACCAATCTGTCGGGCGGGATCGCCGCGCTGCACCACGCCTGGGCGATCTGACCCTGACCCGCGCCTTCCGACAGCCCCCCGCGCCGCCCCGGACCCTGCCGGTGCGTCACCCTGTGGCGGCGGCCCTGCGCCTGATGGGCTGGGGCTGGATCCTGATCCGGCACGACGCCCTGATGCCGCGCGAGATCACCCCCCTGCTGCCGCCGTGGCTCCGGCCGATTGCGGCCTTGCTGCATCTTTTCGCAGGCCAGGAAGCGCGCACCGGCCGTCCCGGCGAACGTCTGGGCCGCGCCTTTGAGCGACTGGGGCCAGCCGCCATCAAACTGGGTCAGGTGCTGGCCACGCGGGCCGACATCTTCGGCACCCAATTCGCCCTTGATCTGGGCCGGCTCAAGGATCGCTTGCCGCCGTTTCCGCTGGATCAGGCACGGGTCGAAATCGAGCGCGCCCTCGGCCGTCCGGTCGAAAGCCTGTTCACCGACCTGCAGCCGGCGATCGCCGCCGCCTCGCTGGCCCAGGCCCACGCCGCCCATCTGCACGACGGCCGCAAGGTCGCCATCAAGGTGCTGCGCCCCGGGGTCGAGGGACGGGTGGCCAACGGGCTGGACGCCCTGCGCCTCGCCGCCCGGATGGCCGAACGCTTCGTCGCTCCGGCCCGCCGGCTGGAGCCGCAGGCCTTTGTCGAGACCATTGCCCGCTCCATGGAGCTGGAACTGGACATGCGACTGGAAGCCGCCGCCGCCTCGGAAATGGCCGAGGTCATGCAGAAGAGCGAGTCGGACGGCGTCGTGCTGATGACGGCGCCCGAGGTGGTCTGGGACGGGGTCGGCAAGCGCGTGCTGACGCTGGAATGGGCCGAGGGCATGCCGATGACCGATCCGGCCTGTCGCGAGCAGCCGGGGCTCGACACCGATGCCCTGGCCGACAATGTGGTGCGCGCCTTTCTGATCCAGGCACTGGACCACGGGACCTTCCACGCCGACCTGCACGAGGGCAATCTGTTCGCCTCCCCGCCCGCGCGGCTGGTGGCGGTCGATTTTGGCATCGTCGGCCGGCTGGGCAAGGAAGAGCGCCGCTACCTGGCGGAAATCCTGTGGGGCTTCCTCAGCCGCGACTATGACCGCATCGCCCGCGTTCATTTCGAGGCCGGTTATGTCCCGCCCAGCCATTCGGTCGAGGCCTTCGCCCAGGCCCTGCGCGCCGTGGGCGAGCCGGTGATCGGCAAACAGGCCTCGCAGGTCTCGATGGGCCGGCTGCTGGGCCAGCTGTTCGAGATCACCGCCCTGTTCGACATGCGGTTGCGGCCCGAGCTGATCCTGCTGCAGAAGACGATGGTTTCAGTCGAGGGCGTGGCCCGTCGCCTCAATCCCGATCACGACCTGTGGGCTGCCGCGCGTCCGGTGGTCGAACGCTGGATCCGACGCGAGCTCGGACCCCAGGCCCAGGTCCGCGATGCGCTGGAAGAGGTCGTCACCGGCCTGCGCGCCCTGTCGCAACGCATCCGGCGCGATGCCGACGAGACCACCGTTGCCCCGGTGGTGGTCGTGCCCCGCGCTTCGCCCTGGCCGATGGTGCTGAGCCTCGCCGCGCTGGCGCTGGCGACGGCCGCCCTTGTTCTGTCGCTTTGACGCGGCAATTGTAGCGCCGACACCTGTACCGCCACAGCCGGAGGCAAGGCATGCGTATCCTTTCGAAGACCATGGGTCCGGGGCTGGGCCTCGTTCTGGCCGCCAGCCTGATATCGGGCGCGGCCCTCGCCCAGGACGCTGGCGCACCGGCCTCCGATACGGCGGCGGCCAGCCTGCCCAATGCCTTTGACGGTACTCCCCGCACCGCCCCGCCGGTCGCCGTTCAGGAAACTCCCACGGCCGAGGCGCCCGACGTCGCGCGCGGTCGCGAGACCCTCGAGGCGGTGGTCGCGGACGCCCAGGACGGCAGCCTCGACTTTTCGGCCTTCAGCGAGGACATGACCACGCGCCTGCGCCCGGTCGAGGGCGATCTGACCGCGGCGATCCAGAGCTTCGGCGCGCTGGAAACCATCGCCTATGTGGGCCGCCAGAACGGTGCCGACATGTTCGAGGTCCGCTTCGACAGCATCCTCACCCAGTGGGTGATCGGCTTTGACGCCGATGACCGGATCGCGGTGCTGCTGTTCCGCGAGGCGCCTCCGGTCGAGGCCGCGCCCGCCCCGGCTTCCGGCAGCTAGTCCCCGACCGGCCGGCCGCGACCGCTCTTGATCTGTGCGCGGCGCGTCTTGGCCTGCAGGCGGCGTTCCTTCGAGGCTCGCGTCGGCCGTGTGGCGATCCGCGGACGCGGCGGCGTCGTCACGGAATCGATCAGGGCATGCAGCCGGTCGACGGCGTCCTGACGGTTGCGCTCCTGGGTGCGGAACCGCGTCGCGGTCATCACCAGGATCCCGTCCAGCGTCAGCCGTCGTCCTGCCGCCTTCAGCAGGCGCGCCCTGACGCCCTCGGGGAGGCTGGGCGAGCGCGCGGCATCGAATCGCAGCTCGACTGCCGTGGCCACCTTGTTGACGTTCTGACCCCCGGGCCCTCCGGCGCGAAAGAACCGGAACTCAAGCTCATTTTCGCCGATACGGATCATCCGGCCAGTCTAGCGCGCTGCAGGCGCCCGGACTATGGTCCGCCCGATCACCGCTCCCGCGGGTGTAGCTCAATGGTAGAGCAGCAGCTTCCCAAGCTGACGACGAGGGTTCGATTCCCTTCACCCGCTCCAGCGTCCCGCGTCGCCCGGGGCAGACGGTGACGACCCCGCGACACAGGCTCCGGGTCCGGATCATGTTTCGCGATTCATACGCCGCATTGTCATCAAGCCGCGCGGGCTGGCGGGGGCGCGACCGGGGTATGACCGTCCGCAATCGGAGCGGACGTCACTTGTCCGTCTCCTGAAGGTTTGAGGGGCCCGGTTCGGGTCGGCGGGGCGAGTGTCGGTGATCCGCAGCGTATCCATCTCCCAGGTCTGGCCGGTCGCCTGGCCCGCTTTCGGCGCGGGTCGGTCGGGGGCGGGCCTGCGTCCGCGCGGCCTGATCCTGCGGCGAGGGGTGGAGCTGGTCATTGCGGCCCTGATCCTGATCCAGATCGTGCGGCTGGCCCTGCTGTTGACGGGGGGCGCCATGGTGGCCCCTGCGACCGGGGCGCGGAAGTCGCCCGATGCCTCGGTCCTGTCGCGGTTCGATGCCTTTTTTCATACGGGCGAGCCCAGCAGTCTGGCCGGGATCACCAATACGGGCAGCGAGCAGTTGCGCCTGTTCGGGGTGCGGGCTGGCGCGGGAGGCGGCGGTTCGGCGATCCTCGGCCTGCCGGATGGCGTCCAGCGGTCGGTCGGGGTCGGCGAGGAGATTCAGCCCGGGCTGGTGCTGCGCGCCGTGGCCGAGGACCATGTGACGGTCGCCCGGGGCACCTCGCTCAGCCGCATCGATTTCGGCGAGGTGCCGGTGGGGGCCGCCAGCGTGCCGCCGCCGCCGAGCACGCCGCAGGTCGTGGCCCCGCCGCGTCCGGCCCCGGCTCCGGCGGCTGCCGGGGCGGCGGTCATCGATCCGGCCCGCCTGATAGCCGAAGCGGGTCTTCGCCCGCGCATGCAGGGCCTGTCGATCAACGGCCTGACCGTCACGGCGCGCGGCCAGAGCGCCCAGCTGCAGGCCGCCGGACTTCGGGCTGGCGACGTCATCCTGTCCGTCAACGGCATCGCCCTGGACGGTCCCTCGGCCCTCAACCGCCTGCGCACCGATCTGGCCGAAGCGCCCGAGGCCGTCATCCGGTTCGAGCGGGACGGCGCCCCCCAGACCACCACCGTAAGGACCCGCCCGTGATCCGGTCGTCATCGAGACTGTTCGGCCGTCTGGCCGCCCTGATGCTTGCGGCGCTTGTCGTGCAGGCTGTGCTGCCGGTCCCACAGGCCCATGCGCAGGAGCGCCAGATCCTGAATGTGCAGGGCGCCGATATCCGCGCCTTCATTCAGGACATTGCCCGGTCGACCGGGCGCACCTTCATCGTCGATCCGTCGGTGACCGGCACGGTGACGGTCACCAGCGACCGCGCCCTGACGCCCGCCGAAACCTATGAGGTGTTCCTCTCGACGCTGCGGGCCAACGGTCTGGTGGTCATCCCGACCGGGTCGGGCGCCTATCGCATCGCCCCGGCCCAGGGCGCGGCGCAAGGGCCGGCGACGGTCGGATCCGAGCGCTTCTCGACCGAGGTCTTCCAGCTGCACCACATTGACGCCGCCTCGGCGGCCGAGACCATCCGTCCGCTGGTCGGGCCGCAGGGTCAGGTGCTGGCCAACCCCAACAGCAACACCGTGGTCGTCGCCGACTTTGCCGACAATCTGGCGCGCGTCCGGGCCCTGATCGCGCGCATCGACGTGGACCGCACCGACATCGTGGTCGTCACGCTCGAGAACTCCTCGGCGCGCGAGATCGCCGCCGTTCTGGACGAGGTTCTGGCCCCGGTCGGGGGTCAGGCCGGACAGGGTCTGGTCAAGGTGACGGCGGTCGAGAGTTCCAACTCCATCGTCCTGCGCGGCGAACCCGCGGCCCTGACCCGCGTCCAGTCGCTGATCTTCGACCTGGACCAGCGCGCCCTGACCTCGGACGACGTGCGGGTCGTCTTCCTCGAGCATATCGACGCCGAACAGCTGTTGCCGGTCCTGCAGCAGATCGTCGGACAGGCGATCTCGACCGAGACGGCTTCGGCAGGCGGCGAGGCGGCCGACAGTGCAGCGACCCCGACCGCGCCCGGCCAGCGCGCCACCATCGCCCGCTATCCGGGCGCCAATGCCCTGGTTATCTCGGCCCCGCCCGAGACCCAGCGCATGCTGGGCGATGTCATCGCCCAGCTGGACCAGCGGCGACAGCAGGTGCTGATCGAGGCCATCGTCGTCGAGCTGTCCGACAATGCCGTGCGCGAACTGGGCGTCCAGTGGCTGCTGGCGGGCGAGGACGGCAATCCGATCCTGGCCACCAACTATACCGACCGCGCGGCGCCCCTCCTGTCGATTGGAGGGGCTCTGGCCAGCCGCGATCTGGATGCAGACGATCCCCTGCGGGACGATCTGGCGACCGCCGCGTTGAACGGCCTGCTGGGCGCCAACGGCTTCATCGGCGGCGGTGGCGGGCGGATCGGTGATGCCCTGTTCGGCTTCATCATCAATGCCGCCAGGACGGACTCCGGCTCGAACCTTTTGCAGACGCCCTCGCTGATGACCCTCGACAATGAGGAGGCCACCATCCTCGTCGGTCAGGAAGTGCCGATCACGACCGGCGAGACCCTGCTGAACGGCAATGACAACCCCTTCCGCACGACCCAGCGGCAGGACATCGGCGTCAAGCTGGTGGTCCGGCCCCAGATCAATGCCGGCGGTTCGGTGACCCTGTTCATCCGCCAGGAGGTGTCGAGCATCAATGGCATCCTCAGCAGCAATGCCGGTGACCTGATCCTCGACAAGCGCGAGCTGGAGACGACGCTGGTCGTCGATGACGGCGACATCGCGGTGGCGGGCGGCCTGCTGGACCAGAACGACCGCATTTCGATGGACCGCGTTCCCTATCTGTCGGACGTGCCGCTGATCGGGGGCCTGTTCCGCTCGGAAAGCCGCCAGCGCGGGCGCACCAATCTGATGATCTTCATCCGCCCGACCATCATCCGCAGCCCGGCCGACGCCCAGCGCCTGACCGCCGACCGCTGGGGCTATATGCGTCAGGAGCAGCTGCGCGTGGCCCCGGGGCAGGAGCCCAGCCTCGACGAGCTGATCCGCGACTACATCCGCACCCAGCCGCCCGTGCCGCCGCAATATCTGGAGACGGCTCCGGTCGCCCCGGTCGACGGCAGTAACCTGCCGCCGGTCCAGCCCTGATCCCATGACGATGCTGGCCGACCCCACCCTCAGCTATGCCTTCGCCAAGCGCCACGGCGTGGTGGTGACGGCGCGCGACGACGTGGCGGTCGTGGCCCTGCGCGAGGGCGCCGATCCGCTGGCGCTGGTCGAGGCCCGGCGCGTGCTGGGGTGCCCGCTGAAGGTCGAGCCGGTCAGCCGCAGCGCCTTCGACCGCCTGCTGTCCGAAACCTATGCCGGCGATCCGGTGGCCGGGTCGAACGGCGGCGACGATCTGGCCCTGCCCGGCGGCCTCGACAGTCTGGTGGACGAGATTCCGGCCGCCGCCGATCTGCTGGATACCACCGACGATGCCCCCGTCATCCGCCTGATCAACGGCCTGATCGCCGAGGCGGTGCGGGCGGGCGCTTCCGACATCCACCTCGAGCCCTATGAGCAGGCGCTGGTCGTGCGGATGCGCGTCGACGGCGTGCTGAAAGAAGCCCTCAGCCTCAGCCCGCGCCTGTCCCCCGTTGTGGTGTCGCGCATCAAGGTGATGGCGCGGCTCGACATCGCCGAAAAGCGCATCCCGCAGGACGGTCGCATTCCGCTGGCGCTGGGTGGCAAGACGCTGGATGTGCGCGTCTCGACCCTGCCGTCGCGGGCGGGCGAGCGGGTCGTGCTGCGCATCCTCGACAAGGATCAGGCGGGGCTGGGCCTGCGCGATCTGGGCATGGATGAGGGCACGCTTGCCGCCTACGAGGCCGCGCTGGCCGAGCCGAACGGCATCCTGCTGGTCACCGGCCCGACCGGCTCGGGCAAGACCACCACCCTCTATGCTGGCCTGTCGCTGCTGAACACCGGCACGCGCAACATCCTGACGGTCGAGGACCCGGTCGAATATGCGGTCGAGGGCGTCGGCCAGACCCAGGTCAATGCCAGGGTGGGCATGACCTTTGCCGCCGGGCTGCGGGCCATCCTGCGTCAGGACCCCGACGTCGTCATGGTTGGCGAGATCCGCGACGTCGAGACCGCCTCGATCGCCGTGCAGGCGGCCCTCACCGGCCATCTGGTGCTGTCGACCGTCCACACCAATGATGCAGCGGGCGCCGTCACCCGGCTGCGCGACATGGGGGTCGAGCCCTTCCTGCTGGCCTCGACCCTGCGCCTGATCGTGGCCCAGCGGCTGGTCCGGCGCCTGTGCCCTCATTGCCATACGCCCGAGGTTGCCGATCCGGCGACCGCGCGCCTTGCCGGGATCACGCCCGGCCAGACGGTCTGGCGCCCGACCGGCTGCGATCACTGCAACCAGTCCGGCTATGTCGGGCGGGTCGGCCTCTACGAGACCATCCGGGTCACCGACACCCTGCGCCGCCTGATCACCACGGGGGGCGACGAGGCTGCGATCAATGCCGAGGCGCTCGGAGACGGGCGGACGCTGGCCGGTCAGGCACGGGCGCTGGTGCTGGACGGCACGACCTCGGTCGAGGAGGCACTGCGCGTCACCCGCACCCGGGCCGAGGATGCGCCGCCCGTCGAGGCGGTGGCCTGATGCCCCGGTTCGACTATGTCGCCGTGGACGGTGGCGGGCGCACCGTCCGGGGCAGTCTCGACGCCGCGGATCTGCAGGCTGCCCGCGATCAGGTCGGCCGAAAGCAACTGATGCCGCTGGAGGTCCAACCGGGCCGGGGCCTGTCGCGTAGCGATACCGCAAAGACCCCCGGCGGGACGAAGCTGGACGCCCGGGCTCTGGCGCTGGCCACGCGGCAGCTGGCGACCCTGATCTCGGTCGTGCCGGTCGAGGAGGCCGTGCGCACCCTCGCCTTGCAGGCCGAAAAGCCTGGGGTGCGCCGCTGTCTGGAAGCCGTCCATCAGGGCGTGGTCGAGGGCCGCCGCCTGTCCGAGGCCATGGCCGAACAGGGCCGTGCCTTTCCGCCGCTGTACCGCGCCATGGTGGCGGCGGGGGAATCCTCGGGTGCGCTGCAGCCCATCCTCGAGCGACTGGCCGACGGGCTGGAGCGCGAGCAGGAAGTGCGCGGCAAGGTCATCACCGCCCTGGTCTATCCGGCGGCGCTGGCGATCGTGGCGCTCGCCGTCATCACCGCCCTGATGACCTTTGTCGTGCCCAAGGTCGTCGATCAGTTCTCCAGCATGAATCAGGACCTGCCGCTGCTGACCCAGGGGGTGATCGCGGTCTCGCACGCCATGCGCGACTGGGGACTTGTCGCCGCCCTGGTGATGGTCTGTCTGGGCGCGATCACGGGGCTGGCGCTGCGGCGGCCGGACCTCAGGCTCAAGGCCGACACCCTGTTGCTGCGCCTGCCGATCACGGGGCGGCTGATGCGCGACCTGCACGCGGCGCGTATGGCCCGCACCCTGTCGACCATGATCTCCTCGGGCCTGCCCATTCTGGAAGGGCTGAATCTCACGGCCCGGACCGTCTCGAACACCCGACTGGCCGCCGCCACCCGCACCATGGCGGATGTGGTGCGCGAGGGCGGCTCCCTGTCGGGCGCCATGCGCCGGGCCGATGTGTTTCCGCCGCTGTTGGTCCACATGACCGCCTCGGGCGAGGGCGCCGGGCGGCTGGAGCCCCTGCTGGACCGCGCTGCCGACTATCTGGAACGCGAGTTCGCCACCTTCACCGCCGTCATGCTCAGTCTGCTGGAGCCCGGCATCATCATCGTCATGGGCGGGGTGGTGGCCGTCATCGTCCTGTCGATCCTTCTTCCGATCCTTCAGATCAACACCCTGGCCATGGGATGACATCATGACCCACACACCCGGCACCGCCCACCCTCAAGCAGCGAGCGACCGCGTCGCGAGCGTCAGGGCAGAACAGCGCCCTCAAGCAGCGAGCGACCGCGTCGCGAGCGGTAGGGCAAGAAAGAAGCGCGCTGGTTTTACCCTTGTTGAGATGATGGTCACCATCGTCATCATCGGCCTGCTGGCGACGGTCGTCGTCATCAACGTCCTGCCCAGCCAGGACAAGGCCATGGTCGGCAAGGCCCGGGCCGATCTGGCCACGCTGGAAAATGCGCTGGAGCAATACCGGCTGGACATGCTGACCTTCCCGACGACCGGCGAGGGGCTGTCGGCCCTGACCGCCGTGCCATCCGGCTCGCCGCGCGCCGACCGCTATCGCACGGGTGGCTACATCCGCCGCCTGCCGGAAGACCCGTGGGGAAATGCCTATCAGTACCGCCGCGAGAGCGAGCACGGTCAGACCTTCGACGTCTTCTCGTACGGTGCCGACGGCAAGCCGGGAGGCGAGGGCAATGACGCCGACATCGGCAACTGGCAGGGCTGATCGCGCGCGCCGCGCGGGCTTCACCCTCGTCGAGATGATGGTGACGGTCGCCGTCATCGGGCTGGCGGCGACCGCCGTCGTTCTGGCCGCGCCCGACCCGACCCCCCGCCTGCTGGTCGAGGCCGAACGTCTGGCGGCGCGACTGGTGCGCGCGCGCGAAGAGGCCATCCTGACCAACCGGCCGGTCGCGGTCGACATCGGCGCGGAGGGTTACGGCTTTCGCGTGCGCGCCGAGGACGGATGGACACCCCTGACCGAGGGCCCGTTCGAGCGTGTGGCGTGGGAAGAGGGCACCCGGGTTGAATCGGCCGGCGGGGTCGAGGCCGTCATGTTCGACCCGGTGGGTCTGGCCGAGCCGGCGCGGCTGTCGCTCAGCCGGGACCGTGCGCGGGCGACGGTCACGGTCGATCTGGCCGGAGAGGTGCGTCTGGATGACTAGGCGCGCGAACAGGCGGTCGGGGTTCACCCTGATCGAGATGATGGTGGCGCTGGCGGTCTTCAGTCTGGCGGCGCTGGCGCTTCTGCGGATGACGACCGAGAACACCCGCACGGCCGGTGAGCTGGAGACGCGGACTTTGGCCGGCATCGTCGCCGACAATCTGGCGGTGGAGACACTGGTCGCGGTCGATCCGCCCGCGCCCGGAGAGACGGCGGGCGAGACCGATCTGGGCGGACGTCGCTGGATGTGGCGCCGGATTGTCAGCGGCACCGGCGATCCGGCCCTGCTGCGCATCGAGGTGCGCGTGTCCGACGACGGGGTCTGGACCTCGGCCGAGGCGGTCCTGTTCCGGGCGGTGTCGTGATGCGCAGACGGGCGGGCTTCACCCTGACGGAGGTGCTGATCGCCCTGACGATCTTTGCCCTGATCGCGGCCGCGGGCACGGCCGTGATGGGCGTGTCGATCGACAGCCGCTTTACGGTCAAGGCCGCCTCCGAGCGGCTGGCCGAGGTCCAGCGGATGCGGGCCCTGCTGAAGGCCGATGTCAGCCAGGCCGTGGCGCGTCCGCTGGCGGGCGTGGACGGACTTGTGCCGCTGCGCACCCGCGCGACCGTCGGGGCTGACCCGACGCTGGTTCTGGCCCTGACCCGAACGGGGGCGGGCGTCGGGCTGGACGAGGACGGATCGGGCCTGATCGGCATCGAATATCATCTGGTCGAGGATCGGTTGGAGCGCCGGGTGCGGCCCCATCCCGATGCGCCGGGGCCCGGCGTGGTCCAGGTCGTCGCCACCCGTGTGACCGTGGCCGAGGCGGCCTTTGTCTCGCTGGGCGTCGATTCGCCCGTGTTTGAACCGCGCATTCGCCAGACCATGCCCGATGCCGTGCGCCTGCGCCTGACGCTGGAGACCTATGGCTCTCTGGACCAGCTGCTGTTGATCGGGAGCGGGCGATGACCGGGCGTCGCCGCGACCGCAAGGGTATGGCGCTGCTGACCGTGCTGCTGATGGTGACCGTCATGGCGGCCATCGCCGTGGCCCTGCTGGACGATGTGCGCTTCTCCACGCGTCGGGTCTCCAATCTGGCATCGGTCGGTCAGGCCCAGTGGTATGCGCTGGGGGCCGAGGCCCTGGCGCGGAAGCGCATCGAACGCCTGATCCGGCAGGCCGGACCGGTCACCCCGACCGAGCCGGACTGGAACGGGCGGCCCTTCGCCTTTCCGATCGAGGCCGGGCAGATCGAGGCCGTGGTCCGCGACGGTCAGGCCTGTTTCAATCTGAACAGCGTCGTCTCGGGCATCGACGGGGCATACGTCGCCCGCTCGCGCGGCGCCGAACAGCTGGTGGCGCTGGGCCGCGCGCTGGGCATTGATGAGGGCCGCATGCGGGCCGTTGCCGAGGCCCTGACCGACTGGATCGACAGCGACCAGACGCCTCTGCCGCGCGGGGCCGAGACCGCCGCCTATGCGGGTCGCGAGACGCCGCTTCGTACGCCCGGCGCCCTGTTGCTGGAGGCGGGCGAGCTGCGCCTGATCCGCGGCGTGGATGCCGAGGTTTACGGCCGGCTCCGGCCCTTTGTCTGCGCCCTGCCGACCCCCGACCTGTCGCCCATCAACCCGAACACCCTGAGCGTCGATGACGCGCCGCTGCTCGTGATGCTGAGCGAAGGGCGGCTCAACTCCGCCCGGGCCCGTGCCGCGATCGCCGCCCGCCCGCGCGGCGGCTGGCGCGACATCGGCACCTTCTGGAGCCAGCCGGCCATGGCCGAGGCCACTCCGGCTTCGGAGGTCTATGACCAGCTGACCCTGACGACGCGCTATTTCGCCTTCCGTAGCGACGTCGAATTCGCCGGGGCCCGGGTCACGCGCACCGCCCTGTTCCGAACCCTTCCTGACGGCCGCGTCGAAACGGTCGTCCATCGCTGGACCGCCGAACGATGAGCCGAACCCGCCTTGTGCTGATCCCCGCCGAGGGCAGCGATCCCGCCCCCTTCCTGCTGCTCGATGCCGACGGGCGGGTGCTGGAGCGTGGCCACCTGTCGACCGAGGCCCCGGCCCTGCCCGGGGCGCGGGTCCGGACCGTGGCCGTGGTGCCCGGCGCCGATGTGCTGATCCGCTGGCTGACCCTGCCCGCCGGGCGTCCGGTGCAGCAGAGGGCGGCGGCCCTGTGGGCGCTGCGTGAGGACCTGGCGGTCGATCCGGCCGGCATGCGGGTGGCGCTGGGTGCGGTCGAGGCGGACGGCTCGCGGCTGGTCGCGGCGGTGTCCGGGGACCGGCTGATGGCCTGGACCGATGCCCTGACGCGTCTGGGGCTGAAGGCCGACGCGCTGGTGCCCGACAGTCTGGTGCCGGCCGAGCCGGAGGCGGCCGACGCGGTCAACACCATCACCTTTGGTCCGACCGTGGCGCTGAGGGGCCAGCGGCTGGCGGTCTCGGTCCAGCCCGATCTGGCCCCCGTGATCGTCGGCGAGCGGCGTCTGGTGCCGGTCGAGACCGGGGCCGGGGTCGAGGCCCGGCTGATCGCTTCGGCGCTCACCCCGCCGGTCGATCTGGGCGGCAGCGAGCGGCGGGCGGCGGCGGGCGAGGGCTGGAAGGCGTGGCGTCTGGCGGGGGCCCTGGCGCTGGCCCTGCTGGTCTCGCCGCTGGTGCTGACGGCGGCGGCGGCGATCCGCGATGACTTGGCGGCCA
>CAXICH010000032.1:0-14628 GCA_964022245.1 uncultured Alphaproteobacteria bacterium | reverse complement strand
GTCGGCAACATGGCCGACGCCCTGATCCTGGGCCTGGCCATGATCGGCATCATGCTGGCCTTCGCCGTGCTGGCCCTGCAGATCATCGTCTCCCTGCTGGAGTTCAAGATCGTCACCCTGGGCGGCTTCGTGCTCCTGCCGTTCGGGATCTGGAACAAGTCCGCCTTCCTGGCCGAGCGGCCGCTGGGCTATGTCGTCTCGTCCGGGCTGAAGGTGTTGGCTTTGGCCATCGTGGTCTCGGGCGCGCGGGCGATCTTCGACCAGCTCCAGCCCTCGGCCAATCCCGACATCTACGAGGCCCTGACCATCCTGGTCGCGGCCATCCTGCTGGCCATGCTGGCCCTGTTCATCCCCAACCTGGCTTCGGCCCTGGTGACGGGCGGCCCGGCTCTGGGCGCGGGTGCGGCGCTGACCGGCGCCCTGGCCGTCGGCGGCGCGGGAGCCCTGGCCGGCGCGGGGATCGCCGGCGCCGGCGCCATGGCGGCCGGCGGCGCGGCTCGTCTGGCCGGGCCGGCGCGCGCGGCGGCGGGCGCGAGTTCGGGACGACCGCCCATGCCGCCGAACCCGCCGGGCCCCTCTTCGACCGGGACGCCTTCGAACGACAATCCACCGCCGTCCGGGCCACGTCGTCCCTCGGGCGGAGCCACGACCCCGCCCGGGCCGTCAGGCGCCAGCGGCGTCAATGAGCCTGCCGCGGCCTGGCGGCAGCAGGCCGAGCCCACAAGCGGCGGGGCGGGTGAACCCGCGGCGGAGGCGACCCCGTGGTCCGGCGCGGAGGGACCATCCGGCGGCGGCGGGCGCTCGCACGGAGCGATCGCGGCGGAGGCCCGGACCGCCCGGGCGGACTTTCATCGCGCCGCGTCACGACCGGCCACTGCCGCTGGATCAAATCCGCGGGGACGGTCCGCGGCCCTGCAGGCCTTCTTTGTCGCCAACGCCGGCCGCGGGTTGCTCCCGTCCGGCGAAACCAGCGGCGTCCTGTCGCCCAATCTGAAGACCGAGGAGTCCTGAGATGCACCCCTTCTTCCGGCCCAGACGGGCCCTGGCCTCCGCGCCTGAGCAAACCCCTTACCAGAGGGCCGGCCAGGTCTGGGACGACCGCATGGGCCTGTCCCTGGCCCATGCCCGCAACTGGCGCCGCATCGCCCTGGCCAATCTGGTGCTGGCCGGATTTCTCGGCGCCGGGTGGTGGGTCCAGGCGGACCGGGCCGTGGTCAAGCCCTTCGTGGTCGAGGTCTCCGACTGGGGCGAGACCCAGCGCATCACAGCCATCGGCGGGCGCTACGAACCCAATGAGGCCCAGATCGGTCATGCCCTCGCGGGATGGGTCCGCGACGTCCGTTCCAAGTCGATCGATCCCATCGTCATCCGCCAGAACTGGCTGCGGGCCTATGACCTGATGACGCCGAAGGCGGCAGCCTTCCTGAACGCCTGGGCCCAGGCCCACGACCCGTTCGCCGAGGTCGGGCGCGAGGCGGTCAATGTCGAGATTCTGAACGTGGTGCGCCGCACGGACCGGACGTTCGACCTGCAATGGCGCGAAACCCGCTTCGTCAACGGCCAGTCGGCGGGGACCGAGCGCTGGCGGGCCCTGATCACCACGACCGTCCAGCCGCCCCGCACGGAGGCCGAGCTGATGAAGAACCCCCTTGGACTGAAAATCGAGGATGTATCATGGACCCCCGACGCCTCCTGATCCTGACCGCTCTGGGCCTGTCGATTTCAGGCTGTGCGGTTTTCCGCCACGACCCGGCGCCCGCGGCTCCCTGGGCGGGCCAAACGGCCGCCACTGTTCCCATGGAAGTGTCGACATCGATATCGACGTCGACATCGACCGACAGTGCCGAACCGGTCGTCGCGGGTCCGCATGCGCCCCCGCCGACGGAACAATCCGATGAGGCGGCGCCGGGTCGCGCGACGACCGTCACGTCGTCGGTGCCGCCGCGGGCCGGAGACACACCGACCGCGGACGCGCCGACCGGCGCAACCGGGCGGCGGGCTATCGCCGCGGCCAATGCGACGGCGCGGGCCCCGTCGCGGGAGGACGCCTTCGTCGGCGGGGTCCAGGTCTTCACCTGGTCGCCGGGCCGGGTGTTCGAGGTCTGGACCGCCCCGCTTCGGGTGACCACCCTGACCCTGGCCCCGGGCGAGACCCTGGTGGCCAAGGCGGCGGGCGACACTGTGCGCTGGCAGATCGGCGAGGCGGTGTCCGGCGAAGGCGCGGGCCAGAGGACCCATGTACTGCTCAAACCCCTCGAGCGAGGCCTGGAAACCAACCTCGTCCTGACAACGAACAGGCGAGTGTATCTCATTGATCTGAAAAGCGGCGGGGTCGACGCCTTCAACGCCGCCGTGGCCTGGGACGCGGACTCGATCCTGGCCGTTGGCGCGCCGGTGGACGCCGGTGCGGCTGCGCCTGTCCGCGAGCCCGTCGTGATGCCCCAGGGCCAGCTCGACGCCCGTTACCGGATCGAGTCCCGGGGCCGGCGACCACGCTGGACTCCGACCTCGGTATTCAATGACGGCCGGCGGACCTTCATCACCTTCGATGCGGACCTGCAGGTCGATGAGGCGCCGGTCCTGTTCGTCATCGCCCCGGACGGGGAGGCCCAGATGGTCAACTACCGGCAGGTCGGCGGCCTGTACGTCGTCGACCGGGTGTTCGACCGGGCCGAACTGCGCCTGGGCGACCGGCGGCCCCAGGTCGTCCGTATCCGTCGCCTTTCAGGAGCCCGTTCATGATCGACGTCGATCCCCTTCAGTCCGCCCCGGGGTCTCTCCCGCCCAAGGAGCCCGCGCCGGGCCTGACCGCCCGGGCGGCGCCGCCCCATGCCGTGCGCCTACGCAAATCCGTGGTCCAGGTTCTCGTCATCGGCGGCGCCGTGCTGGTCTCGGGCTCCCTGGCCTGGGCCTTCGTGGTCCAGCCGGAGCTGCGCGACAGCGCCCGGGCAAGGCAGGCTGAGGCGCGCGAGGAGCAGACGCGCGGCGTCGTCCGGCCCTCAGAGGCGGTCACCGACCAGCCGGCCAGCTACGATCGTCTGCCCGAACCGCGCATCGCGGACCGCCAGACGGAACCGGCCGGGGCGGATGCGCCGCCTGCGGGGAGCGCAGGGGCTGGTCACACCGCCTATCGGCCGGCGGCGGCCGCGCGCGATCAGGGACCGAGCCCGCGTGAACAGGCGGCCCGCTCCGGCCTGTTTTTCGCAGACACGGGAGCTTCGCCCACGGGCTCAAGGGCGGGGCCGCAGGCGTCCGGCGCGGATCGATCGCCCGCCGTCAGTCCGGACCATGAGGCGATGTACAATGGCCATGTGCTGGTGGCGCCGCTGTCCCCGTTCGAGCTGAAGGCCGGGGCGATCGTGCCCGCGGCGCTTCTGACGGCCGTGGACACCTCCCGTGCCGGCCCCGTGATCGCGACGGTGACCCAGAATGTCTATGACTCCGTGAGCGGTCGCCATCTGCTGTTGCCGCAGGGCACGCGGCTGATCGGGTCGTCGGAGGGACGGAGCGCCTATGGCGACCGCCGGGCCTTCCTCACCTGGGAACGGCTGATCCTGCCCAACGGCAAGAGTCTGATCCTGACCAGCGAGCCGGGCGTGGACGCGCAGGGCGCAGTCGGCGTCCGCGGCCAGGTGGATCGCCGACTCTGGCCACTGATGGTGGGGACGCTGTTCGCCGGCGCCATCACCACCCTGGGACAGATCGCCCGCGACGACGACGGCGGCGGATCCGGAGGCCTGTTGGGCGACGCCGGGGACGCGGCGGCGATCGAGGGGGCCCAGGTCGGCGGGCGACTGGTGGACCGCGAACTGGAGGTGCGGCCTTCGATCCGGCTCCGGGCCGGGGCGCCCGTCCGGGTCATGATCACCCGGGACCTGATCCTGGAGCCCTATCGGCCATGACCGCCTCCCGGACCAACAGCAAGCACTGGATCGCGCCGGGGTTGGCGTTGGTCGCCCTGACCGGTTTGGCTCTGATTGCGGATCACAGACCGGCGCCGGTGCTGATCAATGAAAGCGCCAGCCTGCCGCGGGGCGTCTACGTCCGCCTGCCCGGGGCCGCGCCTGCGCGCGATACAGTCGTCGCTGTCCCGCAACCCTCCGCCGTTCGCGCCTATCTGGAGCGGCTCGGCATGCCCGACGACCTGCTGCTGATCAAACGGGTGGCCGCCGTCGGTGGCGACACCGTCTGCCGGCGGGACGACCAGCTGGTCACGCCTGGGCGCACACTGGTCGTCCAGGACCGGGACCGGCGCGGGGTCGCCCTGCCGACATGGCGCGGGTGCCGCCGGCTCAACGAGGAAGAACTGTTCCTGCTCGGCGATACGCCGTCGAGCTTCGACAGCCGCTATTTTGGTCCGGTCGCTCGCTCCCGGGTGACCGGCGTCTATCGGGAGATACTGACATGGTGAGAAGGATCTGGATCGCGACGGCCGCCCTGGTGATCGCAGCCCCGGCCTCGGCTACGGCCCAGCAGGTGGACTGGGCCGGGGCCGGAGGAAGTCTGTTCGGGACGCCGGCGGTTGAGCCGGCCGTCACGGACGCCTTGGACAGTCTGGAGGTTCCCCGGCTGGCGGTTCTGGACCAACCCTTTCGGGACGCCATCGAGGCCGCCGCCCTGGCGCACGGTCTGGATCCCAAGCTGCTTCACGCCCTGGTGATCACGGAAAGTGGCTACAGGGTGGATGCGCGCTCCCCCGTCGGGGCGGGCGGCCTGACCCAGCTGATGCCGGACACAGCCCGGGAGCTGGGCGTGGTCGACCGGTTCGACCCCGTCGAAAACCTCAGGGGAGGGGCCGACTATCTGGCGCGACAGATCCTGCGCTTCGGCGATCTGAGGCTGGCGCTGGCGGCGTACAACGCCGGCCCTGCGCGCGTGGCTCGGCTCGGCCGTGTTCCGGATATAGCCGAGACCCGGTCGTATGTGGCGACTGTCGTTGACTGTTACCTGGCGCTGACCGCAGGCCAGGGCGTCGTCAGCGCCCGGCAATGCCGCCCTCGCGGAGCCGGTCAATGATCGGGGAGGCGGAGGATGCGGTGGAGATCGTTCCAGCGATCGACGAGCTGTTGCTGACGCGGGCGGAGGCCTCGGCCTTCCTGGTCTCGTTCGGGATTCGACTGAAACCGGCCACCCTGGCGCGGCTGTGGTCCACGGGCGGCAATGGTCCCCCGTGCCGCCACATCCGGTCCAGGCCCTTCTATCCGCAAGACCTGTTGCGGGATTGGGCCCGGTCGCAGATTTCGGACATCCGCACCGCCGCACCGCCTGCGGCGAGGGGACGACGTCGTGGCTGACCGGTTGAGCCGGGATGCCGCGGTGGCCCCGACGATTGAGGCTCTGTTGGCGGACCCCGCCGCCAGTTTCGCGGTCAAGGCGGTGGCCCGGCGATGGGCGAGGCGCGATTGCGTCGATGCCGCGGTCGACGCCCGAACGCTTTGCACCGTCTTCGAAGCGGTTGCTGACCAGATGTTTGGAGGCGTGTCATGACGTTTGAACCCGAAGGCGAACCGATCGAGACGGGCGGGCCGGAGGACCGGCTGTTGCCGTGGGATCGGGTCCGGGACGTCACCGGCCTCAGCCGGTCGACCGCATGGCGCCTGCAGCAGGTCGGGGATTTTCCCGAACCCGTGCGCATCTCCCCCAACCGGGTGGGCTGGTGGGAAAGCGAGCTGACGGCGTGGAAGGCGACCCGGACGGTCCGGGGCCTGCCGCATCCCAAGCCGTTGGCCCGACCCCGGGAGCCGAAGTTGATCCAGACCACGCGGTCGCCGCGCCGCAAGTCCGACAAGGAGACGGTCGTCGCGACAGGCGCGGTCTCGCCGGCGCCTGCAGGGCCCGCCGCGCCGGCGGTGCCGCCCCGACGGCGGAAGCGACCGGCATCCGCCGATCAGATTGATTTCGGTTTCTAGCGTCGCATGGCCAGGTGCGACGGCGCGGAGCCAGGCCGGGTAGGTCGACAATCCCCGTCTAGAAGGTCTGGGGAAGGCGTAGTCTTATGCCGCGTTCGTCGGCCTCGGCCGGGTCCATGAAGGCGTTGCAGCTGTCCAGGACGCCTTGCGTTGCACTGATATCGGTCCAGGGGACCGCCGCCACCCATTTCTGCGCGAAATCCAGGCTGCGGATCAGGGTGTTTGGATTGTCGCTGTTTGAAAGCACTTTCAGTCCTGTCAGGTAGTTGCTGCGGAAGATGGTCGGAATGATGATGCGCTCTTCGTCGGCGGCGACGAGTTCGGCGTTCATCATGATCCGGCCGATCCGGCCATTCCCGTCAGTGAAGGGGTGAACCTCTGACACCAGGAACATCATGTAGACGGCCCGGGCGAAGGGTGTTTCCAGACTGTGATAGAGTTCAAGCCCGCGCGTCAGCGTGCCTTCGACGTGAGCAGGGTCCACGAAAGTCGTCTGTCCGGCCCGATTGGCCTCCTGCTTGAAGGCCCCCGGATTCTTGTCCGGCCGGCCGGCCATAAGCGCGGCATGCCGACGTTTGAGAATATCGAAGAACTCGGGAGCGTCGCGCGGCGTCCTGGCCATTTCGACAGGATCTGAAACCAGCCTCCAGGTGCCGAGGATGTCGTGAGCGTCGGAAGGACGGTCACGGGGGATGACGTTGCGAAACACGATGTCGGCGGCTTCGCTGACCTCGAACTCCGTGCCTTCGATGAAGTTGGAAAAATAGGCCTCAAAAAAGGACAGGCTTGACCGTCCTTCCGCCGGACGTTCGGCGGCGGGGCGGATGACGGGCGCCGTTGCTCTCAGTTCCCGATGCAGAAGTTCGAAACGCGCGAGCCGTTCAGGATCGAAGGGAAAGCCGGAACGGCGCGCCTGGGCTCCGTCCGTGACCAGGGGCTCATCGCGTGTGCCGAGAAGGGCCCCAATCAGTCTTTCCAGGGTTTCGCACTCCACTTCGCGCCCGATCATGGGCGCGATCCGGCGCGCCTCGTCCCTGAGCCTGTTGGCCGCTTCATCGCCCCCGCGACGAATGAGGGTGTCGAGATGGGTTTCGATCTCACTGCGCGTCAGGGTGCGCGGTACGTCTCCACCGCGCCGACGGGAGGGGGCCATGTTGTCGAGATAGGCCCTCGCCGTCGAGGAGAGGAAGAGATTACCGACGAACGGAAGGTCCGTGGGCTGAGGGGGCGCCCCCCGGCGGGTTCGGATCGTCACGCCCGGCAGTTCGATGTCGCGTTTGCGATCGGAAACGACGAAGACCGAGCCATCGGCCGCCGGCTTGTTCTCGATCGCGGTTCGGTCGGCGATCAGCGCGCCCGGGATATAGGCACCGACAAGCGTCCATAGATGCCGCCCGACAATTTGCTCGGGCGGGTCCACGAGATTGCGGGTATACAGCTTGGACCCGATCTGCCGGAGCTCGCCCTGGCTGACCGCGCGCGACACTGCGGTCGCCGTCTCACTGGTGGAGACGAAGATTTCCGGAAAGTCTTGCACGGGGGATTTGGGCATTAATCGGCTCCTCCGTCCCTGTTTAGCAAGAAAATGGGACTTAGGCGCGCAATTTTGAAAGCTTTCGGGGTTTAAGCTCTGTGTCTTGGCGAGAGCGAGCAGGTCTGCGGGCTCTCGGCGGTCCCTGCCATTGACTCAGCCGGTGGCCACGGCTGGCTTCACCCCGCACAGCAGGAGAGCTTCGAGACATCCATGTCGAAGGTTTGGGCCGCCAGTTTCAGGCCTTCGACCGTGGTCAGATAGGGGAAGATCGTCGCCCCCAGCTCGGTGGCCGTCATGCCGTGTTTGATCGCCAGCACCATCGTCTGGATCGCGTCCGCGCCTTCGGGGGCCATGATCTGCCCGCCGAGAAGGCGGTCCGTCGCCTTGTCCGCGACCAGTTTGATCAGCCCGCGCGTGTCGCGCGCCGCCAGTGCCCGCGGCACCTGATCGAGCGGGAGCAGGGACGTCTTGATGTCCATCCCCTGCGCCCTTGCCGCCGTTTCGGTCAGACCGACGCTCGCGACCTGCGGATCGGTGAACACCACAGCCGGCATGGTGCTGTTGTCGTAGCGATGGTCATTGCCGCCGACAGCATTGCGCGCCGCCAGCTTCGCGCCATAGGCCGCCATATATACAAACTGGTCACGCCCGGTGACGTCCCCGGCCGCGTAGACGCCAGCCACGGTGGTCTCGAGATAGTCGTCGATGACAATGCCGCCGTTGCGCGAAAGCTCGATGCCCTGTGCCTCCAGTCCCATGCCGTCACTGTTCGGCTGGCGGCCCGTCGCGATCAGCACCTGCTCCGCGGCGATGACCTCGACCGCCGCATCGCCGTCGCGCGCCGCGCCCTTGCCGGCCGGACGGTCGCAGGTGAGTTCGATCCCGTGGTCGGTTTGCACAATCCGCTGGTAGCCGACCCCGGTGCACACCCTGATGCCCTCCGCCTTCAGATAGGTCTGCAAGGCGGCGCTGAACTCCGGGTCCATGTCGGGCAACAGGCGGCTGCGGCAACAGATCGTGACCGCCACGCCAAGCCGGGCGAACATCTGTCCCAGTTCAACACCGATCACCCCACCGCCGATCACCAGCAACGACCGGGGCAACCGTTCAAGCGCCAGCGCGGACGTGCTGGATAGCCAGGGCACGTCTTCCAACCCCGGAATGGGCGGAACGGCGGCGCGCGCGCCCATCGCCAGAATGATCTTGCCCACCGGCATCGGCGCATCGTCGACGAGCAGCTTGCCGTCGACAAAGCGCGCCCGGCCTTCGACATAGGTCACGCTGGGATAGGCCGGCAGCAGGTCGACATATTTCTTCTGCCGCAGCCCCGCGACCAGCTCATCCTTCGAGGCCGCAAGCGCAGCCCAGTCTTCCAGCTTGAGGCTGCCCCCCAGACCGGGAAACCGACGGGAAGCCTGGCCGGCATGAACCGCTTCAGCGGCGCGGATCAGCGTCTTGGACGGGACGCAGCCGACGTTGACGCAGGTGCCGCCGATCGTCCCATGGCCGACCAGCGCCACCCTGGCACCCAAATCGGCTGCGGTGATCGCAGCGGAGAAACCCGCCGACCCCGCGCCGATGACGGCGACATCGAAACCCCTATGGCCGGAGTCTTCCGCAGCACCCGAACAGCAGTCGAGGTCCTTTACGGGCTTGTTCATCGTGCAGTCCGTTCTGTTGGGTGGGTCGGTGGTGTCATGGGTTCAGCCGACGCGCGCGTGAGCGGCGTCAGACCATCGATCCGATGTCCGAGGCGAAGCTGGGGTAGGCAAAAATCATGGCCTTGATCTGGTTGGCGGTGAGCCCCGCGCCCATGGCCATGGCGAACAGATTGATCTGTTCCTCGGCCCCCGGCCCGATCAGATGCGCGCCGAGGATCAAGCCGGTTTTCTGTTCCACCAGTACCTTGAATCCGCTCGTGGTCGCCCCGACCCGCATCGACGAATACCAGCCGGAGGTCTTCTCGAAATGCGTATCGAACTCCAGACCCTTTTCCGTCGCCGCCGTCTCGGACAGCCCCACGGTCGCGACCGGCGGCAGGGTGAAGACCACGCTGGGTATCGGCGGGTAGGACACGAGCCGTGCGTCCTTCCCGGCCAGAAGATTCTTGCCCGCGATCCGCCCTTCATAGGCCGAGACCGGGGTCAGGTTCAGCCCGCTGTCGGCACAATCCCCGGCGGCGAAGATGGTGGGGTTGGTGGTGCGCATGGCGGCGTCGACCTTGATGCCGCGCTTGCCGGCTTCGACCCCGGCAGCAGGCAGGTTCAGAGAGTCGATGTTAGGGACGCGGCCGGTCGCATGAACCACCAGATCGCAGGTCAGCACCTGGATGCCGGACGGCGTTTCATAGGACACGGCAAACGCGCCGCCCTGCTTTTCGACCTTCAGGACTTTCGCCTCGGTCTGCACCTCGATACCCAGTTCGGTCGAGGCCTCCACCAGCATCGCCACCAGATCGGCGTCGAACGGTCCGAGCGGCCGCCCGGCCATTTCCAGAACCGTGACGGCGCTGGCTCCGGCGCGTTGGGCGATATGGGCGAACTCCATGGCGATGAACCCGCCACCGACAAAGGTGATCCTGTCGGGGCGCTCGGACAATTCCAGAAATTCCGTGCTGGTCGTCAGCAGGTCCTCGCCGGGAATGTTCAGCGTCATCGGCCGTGCGCCGGTGGCGATGTGGAAATGCTTCGCGCGCAGGGTCTCGCCGTTCAGCGTGATCGTATCGCGCCCGGTAAACCGCGCTTCGCCATGCAGCGCCGTGATCCCGGCCTTGCGGAAGCCCGCTTCGATGCGCGACGGCATGGTGTCGGTGAAGGTGCGCTTGAACGCCATCATCTCGGGCCAACTGACCGAGGGTCGCGCCTCCAGGCCCTTGCCGGCCATGTTGTGGGCCCAGTCCACGCCTTCGGTGACGGCGATCAACATCTTCTTGGGGTCGCAGCCTCGCAGCGCACAGGTGCCGCCATAGGGCAGGCTGTCGACGCTGGCGACCTTCCACCCCGCTGCCGCCGTCTTCCGGGCGACGCCGTTGCCGCCGGTCCCGGCCCCGATCACGATCAGGTCGTAGTCATATGTGTCGGTCATGTCAGTCTTCTCCGTTACGAGGGGGGGGCTGCAGCCTCTGACGATCGGCGCGGCCCGGTGGGCCGTCGATCAGGCGGTCTTCATCCGCCGCCGACGCCGCCAGACGGCATAGACCGTCAGCGCGACGAACACGGCCAGCGCGGGCAGCAGCACAACATCGAGCCAGCCCGTCAGGGCGGAAAACCCGACGACGCCCAGCAGCACCACCAGCACCGGGGTAAAGCAGCACAGCGCCACAATGACGGTGCCGATCACACCCATCCGCAGCAACAGGCTGTCGGTCCCGTCCGTCTTCTCGACCTTGTCAGCCATGATGCCGTTTTCTTCCGTTTTGATCCTGACGAAGCGCAGCCTTCCCCGGCTGCAGCTCGAGGTCGGGATGCACGCGATGCCAGCGCGCTGGCGGCCTGGTCCCACCCCCTCCGGGGGGGGGCGGGAGATGCGACGCGGGTGAAGGCCGTCTTGCTGCCTGCGGTGCCTAGTTTTGTACGACGCGGGCGGGATAGCCGGCATTGGTCGAGGCGGCCGCGATCTGCGCGGCCGTGGCGCGCGCCGGATCATAGGTGGCGCGGGCCGTCTTTGCGGCGAAGTCCACCTGCACCGCGCTGACGCCCGGCACGCCTTCCATCGCCCTGCGCACCGTGATCGGACAGGTGGCGCAGGTCATGTGCTCAATAGCAAAAGTGGTCTGCTGCTGGGCAGCGGCGGTCGCCGCCGGGCGGTTCTGTGCCGGTCCATCAAACGCGACGGCGGCACCGACGCCGGCCACGGCCACAACGGCCAGGCCGATCAAGAATGTCTTCTTCATGGGTCTTTCCTCTCAGTAAAAATACGGAGCCCACCAGTTGAGCGTGAGCGCGATGATGACGACGGCCAGGCCGAGCCAGAGGGCAATTTTCGTGGTCCGCGCCGATTGCGGGCGGGCGCAGTAGGACCCGTCCTCGCAGGGCGGCTTCGGCTTGAAATAGACGTGCCAGAACCCGTAGCCGAGCAGGGCCAGGGTGGCGGCGGCGACATAGGGTTTGTACGGCTCAAGCGCTGTCAGGTTGGCGATCCACGCCCCTGAAATGCCAAGCATGACCAGCACCAGCGGAACGATGCAGCAGGCCGACGCCAGCACCGCGCCGATCAGCGCGCCGCCCGCGATCCATCGGCCCTGCTTCGCGCCCTCGTCCGGCGTTGATGCCGGTGGCTCCGGCTCCGGTGCTGAAGACATCGATAAGTTCTCTCCATTTCTTTCTGACTGATTTCAGCGTAATCCCTGTAGTTGCTACAGACACAAGGGCTTTTTTATGGTGCTTCAGACGGGCTTGTTGCGGGCCCAATTGGCGAAGCTGACCGGGTGCAACCTCGAAACCATCCGCTATTACGAGACGGTCGGATTGCTGCCGCCGCCGCCGCGGGCAGCCAACGGCTACCGGGTCTATTCGCCGGATCTGACGCAGCGGCTGCGGTTCATCCTGCGGGCGCGGGATATCGGCTTCTCGATGGAGGAGACCCGCTCGCTGTTGGCTCTGACGGACTCCGGGACCCAGACCTGCGCCGAGGTCAAACACAAGACCGAGGTGCATCTGGAGGATGTGCGCGCCAAGATTGCCGATCTGCGGCGGATGGAACGGATCCTCGCCAACGCCGCCGCCCGGTGCTCGGGCGGGGAAGTGCCGGAATGTCCGGTCCTGGAGGCGCTTGCGGCGGGTTGAGCGTGTGCGACTGAAAGGGCTCTCGGCCCAACCAGTGGGACGGAACCATCATACACGGTCGTAGATGCCCACGCGGAAGCGCAGGATCCCCACGGCCGGACCGCTCGGCCGCGCCGACCACCCGGGTTGGCTTGTCCGCATGGCATGTCCAGATCCGGCTCACTAAGGGAGCCCGACGGACATAGGGGCTGGTTAGGAGAGCGCTACGGACATTTCCTTCCCAGCTGGCTCCCTGGCGAGATCGCCTTCCGACGGTTTCAGGCAAGGTCACCGGTCTGCGCTCCCATGGAGGAACCGGTCGTCCATTTTCGTAATGTCACCCGAATTCCGCCAACGGGTGAGCGCCGCCTGTTCGGAGGAGACACCGGACATTGCCGTCATGACCTGGACGCGCGTCCAGCCCTTCTGTGAGAGCCAGCGCCACTTCCGGCTGAAGATGCCGAAATGGGCCCTGAACATCGAGACGCTCAACGAAACGCCGGCTCCCAACTGACTGGCCGACGCTCCGGCACGATCACAGCGCTCTGACGCCGATCTGATCGGGGCTGCCTTGACCGGAGCTCTGACGCGCCGCTGTCCCTCGATTAGATCGCGTCCGGAGAAGGTGAGGTGACGGCCGGGCCGGACGCTCGCGACGCGGTCTAGATTGACCCGACGGCGCTGCAGGTCGCCAGCCCGGTCAGGACCACGACGACCAGCAGCGCTCCGATCAACACCGTTTCCTTGAGGTCGGGTCCATGCGCCCATTCCTCGCGGGGCTTTCCATCATTGCGTGACCACGCCGTTCGCAACCGGGACCACCCTCGCTGCAAGGGACCCGGATCGACCATCAGCGAAGGCTCAGGGTGGCCGAAATCGCGCAATGATCGCTCAGAGCCTGGCCACCGAACGTCCGTTCCTCAAAGCTACTCAGGTTGGCGGTTGCCCGCCGATCAAGGACGATGAAGTCGATGAAGTCCCGGTAGCGAGGATTGCATCCTGCGGACTCGTCGCCCGACGCAAGGGCGAGGTCCGAGTTCGGCGGAGACGAATCGTCCCACTCGGCCCAGACGGCGTCATTGGCCATGCCCATGCGCCGGTTGAAATCCCCCAGCACTGCGAAACGCACCCCCTCCACGGCTCTGTCATCGATCCAGCGTTCCATGGCCGGAACCTGCTCGAACAGGACCGGACAGGCGTCGTTCCGGTCTCCGGACGAACACCCCGACTTCAGATGTACCGAAAGCACCCGGATAGGCGCACCGCCCCGGGGCCGAACCATAAGGTCGACGCCTGAGCGAAGGTCGGGATTGCCCACCTGAATGTTGGTGACGTCGGGATGTCGTTCGAATGCCAGACCGTTGCGAACCGCGAACCCGGTGCGCTGGGCATTGATCGTCAGCCCGTCGCGTCCTCGACACGCTCCGCCGCGATCCGTGCCGATCCGGTCCTCCATCACGACGGTATAGATCGCAGGGTTGAACACCCGTTCTGCGGCGGCTTTCGTCTCGACCTCCTGAATGGCAATGACGTCGGCGCCGAGGTCGTCCACATAGGCCCGCATCGCCGCATAATCGGCGTCGGTGCGAGGGCGGCATCCGGAGTTATTCCGCTCCGCGAGATGCTCCATATTCCAACTGGCCAGCTTGATGACCGGACCGGAATGGGGGCTGTTGCTCGAGCCGGTCGCCGTGCAGGCGGCGGCGAACAGCGCCAGGGCGACGAAGAAGGTTGCGGGCTTCATGCGGCGAATAGAGCAGAAGGCGTCGGCGATGCCTATCGCCCGCCACAGACATGAACTCGACACCGGTTCGGGTGACGCTGAAGGACCCCCCCCGGGGGTCCGGCGCGCAAGTGCGTGGCGTTCCCTTACGAGATGACGCCGTCCGCGTCGGAGACGCCGGCGAGGTCGTTGAAGCGAGCGCGCGCCGTGGCTTCGTCATAGAGAATTTCGCTCTGACGAGGCGGTGCGACGACATAGTACATCGTCACGGGAGCCAGTTCCTGGCGCTCGCGGCGCCACAGGGCGAACCCCTCGCGGCCTTCCAGGCGCGTCCAGGCTCCAGCATCGTTGGGGTGGTCCGGAATGGATGCCATCGGGTTTCCTTAAAACGAGCGATCGCGACGGATCCGGAGAGGTCGGGCCTACCCCGATGAAACGCCCTGCAAAAAGCTGGCGCGGCGGTGAGGTCGAATCAGGCCGCAAACAGGCCCGCATCAACGCATTTCAGGGGATGTTGTCACGTCCCGCGCAAGGATCTTACGCATCGACTGCCCCACTACTGCCCCACAAACGCGAATATTCACGAAAAACCCTCCGTGGACGGAGGGAGTGGGTCTGGCAAGTTGCTGTTTTTAAATGGTAAAAATGGTGGATGCGACAGGGATTGAACCTGTGACCCCCTCGGTGTGAACGAGGTGC
>CAXICH010000031.1:0-14677 GCA_964022245.1 uncultured Alphaproteobacteria bacterium | reverse complement strand
GAGTTCGGCGAGATCGGCATCGACAACGACCTGGTCGTGGGCGCCGACGAGGACGTGTTCGAGATGAACAATGGCTGCGTCTGCTGCACGGTGCGCGGCGACCTGATCCGGGTGGTACAGGGACTGATGAAGCGGCAGCGACCGGGCAAGCCCGCGTTCGACGCCATCATCGTCGAGACCACGGGGCTGGCCGACCCCGGCCCGGTGGCCCAGACCTTCTTCGTCGATGACGATGTGCGCGAAAAGACGGTGCTGGACAGCGTCACGGCCCTGGTCGACGCCAAACATGTGATGGCCCGCCTCGACGACTCGAAGGAGGCGCGCGAACAGGTGGCCTTCGCCGACCAGATCATCCTGAACAAGACCGATCTGGTGAACGCCGACGAGCTGGCGATCGTCGAGGCCCGGCTGCGCGGCCTGAACCCGCTGGCGCCGATCATCCGGGCCGAGCGCGCCGATGTACCGCTCGACCAGATCCTGAACCGGCACGGCTTTGACCTGACCCGCATCAATGAGGTGCGGCCCGACTTCCCCAACCCGCCACACGGGGCCGACGGCCATGTGCACGATGAGCACTGTGGCCACGACCACAGCCATGACCATCACCACCATGAGCACGACCATGGCCCCCGCGGTCACGCGCATGAGGACGACATCAGGGGCATCGCCCTCTCGCTGGACCGCCCGGTGAACGGCGAGGTCTTCACCAGGTGGCTGGACCAGCTTCTGGCGACCCAGGGGCAGAACATCCTGCGGGCCAAGGGCATCATCGATGTGGCGGGCGAGGACCGGCGTCTGGTCTTCCAGGCCGTCCACATGATCCTCGAGGGCGACCTTCAAAAGCCGTGGGGCGAGGCCGAGCGCCGCTGGAGCCGTGCCGGCGTCATCGGCCGCGATCTCGACGAAGCCGCCCTGCGCAAGGGCTTTGAGGCCTGTGCGGCATGATCGAACACATCGACCCCGCCCGCGACGCCATCGCCGCCTTCCGCGACCTGCCCGATGACCGGCCGGTCATGATGATCAATCTGGTGCGGTTCCGGCCCCAGGCCCTCTATCCGGCCGCCCATGCCATGACCGGCAAGACGATCACCGGGGCCGAGGCCTACAATGTGTACCGGCGCGCAGCGGCGGCACCCTTCACGCGGGCTGGCGGGGAGCAGATCTGGGCAGGGATCCCCGAATTGACCCTGATCGGGCCGCGCGACGAGGCCTGGGACATCGCCTTCATCGCCCGCTATCCGACCGGCGCGGCCTTCCTCGAAATGCTGCGCGACCCGGAATACCAGGAGGCCGTCGTCCACCGGCAGGCCGCCGTCAGCAACTCGCGCCTGATCCGCTGCGGCGAGGTCGAGGCGTAAGAGCGGTCTTTCCGCCTCCCGTCCTGACCGCCTATAGAAGGCGTGGGCTCCATTCGGAGCGAGGGAGGACCCCATGAGACTGGCCCTGACTGTCGCGCTGCTGTTTCTGGTCGGCGCGTGCTCGACCTACACCACCCCGGGCGCAGGCGTCGCCCTGGGCTCGATCGCCGAACAGGACGGCGACATCTCAGAGGCCTACAGCCGCGAACCGGCAGCGACTTTTCCGGCCCACATGGCCATCGTCCGGGTTGCGTCGTCCGGCTATCGCAGCCGGTCCAGCAGCAGTGTGGGCACGGGCGCCTTCAGTGTCGTGACGACGCGCGACATCGAAACAGAAGAGAGTCTGGCCCGACTGGCGGCCCTGCCCCGCGTCGCGGCGGTTGCTCCCGTCAGCCGCCTGCTACTGCCCGGCAATCTGGGCAGTGTGCGCGATCTTCGCACCTCGGCAGCCCAGCTGAGGGCAGACGTCATCCTGATCTACACCATCGACACCCGGTTCCGGACCGAGGCGACGGATGTGGGCCCCCTGCAGACCATTGCCTGGGCTTCCTGCCGAACAGGAAGGCCACGGTCCATGCGACTTTCGCCTTCATGATCGTCGATGTCCGCACCGGCTTCATCTACGGGACGGGCGAGACCACGGCGACCGGTGACCAGAGGTCCAACCTCTGGGGCACCGAGGCCGCCATCGAGGCGGCCCGCCTCAAGGCCGAACGGGAAGCCTTCGAGACAGGGATCGGAGAGGTCGAGAAGCTGTGGACCTCTATCCTCGCCCAACACGACAACTGATTGGCTGCAAAGGTCGGGGCGTGACCGTCAGGTCGCCTTCGTAACCTTCCGCAGCGACACACAGTAGGCAAAGGTGACGGCAATACCGAGGATGATGGCGCCGCAGCCGACGATCAGGGCCGTGTCAATGGAGGCAAAGGCGAAGGCCCCGGCGTAGATCAGGCCGCTGATGACCAGCGACCAGCCGGCCACGCGCTTGGCCTGCCGCGCCCGGGCGCCGGGCACAAAGGTCTTGGGCGCGCGGTTTCCGTACCAGGCGACCATCAGCCCGATGGCGACAAACACGATCCGTGTTGTGGTGTCCTCATCGATCAGCCCGGCGCTGCGTCCCCAGCTGGCTGCGAGAGCCAGAGCAATGATGACGCCTGCCCAAATCAGGCTGCCGGTTACGTCCTTGTTCATGGTGCAGTTTCCTCGTCTGAGGGGGACGCATCGGCGCCGCCCTCGAATGAATTGACGAAGCCGAGCAGCGCATCTTCGAGCACCGACAGCTTCAGGTGATAGATCACGGACTTCCCGGCCTTCTCAGCGTGAACCAGATCGGCCTCCTTCAGGACGGCGAAGTGCGCCGACATTGTGGGTTTGGAGACCTCGAACCGGTCGCTGATCTCTCCCGCGCTTTTCGGGCCTGTGCGAAGCAGTTGCAGCACGCGGCGACGGGTCGGATCGGAGAGGGCCTTGAAGATTGAACTCATTAGTCGATAATTAGCTAATTATCGAAACGTGTCAAGCGAGCAATGCGGATCAGCGTTGACCCCGTTTTCCAGCGCCCTAAACAGCACTCATGCAACTGACCTTTGACGCCCAGCCGACTGCGGCCCTGTTTGACGCCTCGGGCGTGGTGTTTGCCCTCGGTGACGGCGTGATCCACTTCGAGGACGGGTCTGTGGTCGAGGCGCATGACGGGGCGGTGCTGTGCGCCGCGCGTCACCCCTCTGGTCAGGGCGTCATCACCGGCGGGGATGACGGCAAACTGGTCTGGTCGCGATCAGACGAGGTTGCGCGGCTGGCGGATGCGAAAGGCCGCTGGATCGATTCGGTCGCGGCCTCACCCGAAAGCGGACTGGTCGCCTGGTCGGCGGGCAAGGTGGCGACTGTGCTCGACTCGTCGGATGCCGCCTTCCGGCGCGAGTTCACCCATGAGCGCACTGTCTCCGGCTTGGCCTTCGATCCCAAGGGCCGGCGGCTGGTGGCTTCGACCTATGGCGGGGCGGCGCTGTGGTATGCGCGGATCGCCGAGCAGCAACCGGCCCTGCTGAAATGGGCGGGCTCGCATACGGGGGTAGCGGTGTCGCCCGACGGCGCCTTCGTCGTCACCACCATGCAGGACAACCAGCTGCACGGCTGGCGGCTTAAGGATCAGCGCAACCTGCGCATGGGCGGCTACCCGGCCAAGATCCGGTCGATCGCCTTCCTGTCCGGCGGCAAGCTTCTGGCGACGGCGGGCGCCTCGGGCGTGGTCATCTGGCCGTTCACCGGCTCGGACGGGCCGATGGGCAAGGAAGCCTCCGAGATCGGCTTTGAGGAAGGGGCGCTGGTTGTCCATGTGGCGGCGAGCCTGAAGCACGGCCGCGTCGCCGCAGGGCTAAACGATGGCCGCGTCTGGTGGGCCGATCCCGCCGGTCAGGGGCTGGCGTTTGTGAAGGCCGAACGCGGCGCGCCCATCTGTGCCCTGGCCATGAACGATGACGGCACCCGGCTGGCCTGGGGTGATGAGGACGGTCTGGCCGGTGTCGCGGATCTGTAGCCGGGCACGGCTTGCCATGCCCCGGCAGCGCTGGTCATGATGGGCCATGGCCGAGACCCCGCACATGCCGGATTTCCGGGACAGGAAGCCCCAGCGACGGATCGGCTGTCTAGGCGTCATGCTGGGCGCGCTGGCCCTCGCCGTGCTGCTTCCGGTCGGGTCGGTCCTGACCCATGCGGTGGTACCGCCCCTGACCACCCTGCTGATGGTCGAACAAGGCTTTGCCGGCCAGCCCGCCGACTATCGCTGGCGCAAGCTGGATGACATTTCGCCCCGTCTCGTCGAGGCGGTGATCGCCTCGGAGGATGCCCGGTTCTGCAGCCATGACGGCTTTGACTTCGAGGCCATCGACGAGGCGATGAAGGCCAACGAGCGCGCAAAACGGCGCGGCAGTGGCCGAGTGCGTGGCGCCTCGACCCTCAGCCAGCAGACCGCCAAGAATGTGTTTCTGTGGCCCGGCCGGGGCTGGGTCCGGAAGGGCCTTGAGGCCGGCTATACGGTGCTGATTGAAACGACCTGGTCCAAGCGGCGCATCGTTGAAGTCTATCTGAATGTCGCCGAGTGGGCTCCCGGCGTCTATGGCGCGGAAGCGGCGGCCCAGCACTGGTTCGGCAAGTCGGCGGCGGATCTTTCAGCGCGCGAGGCGGCGCGGCTGGCGGCGGTCCTGCCCAGCCCGCGTCGCTACAATGCCTCCAGCCCCGGGCCCTATGTGCGGGGTCGTGCCCGGCGCGTGCAGGCGGCCATGGGCACGGTGCGCAATGACGGACTGGCGAGCTGCGTCCTCGGCTGAGCCGGACTTGACGGACGCGATCCGGAGGCGTCGGATGCGCCCCACGCGAAAAGCCTGACAGAACAGAGCGGAGGAACACCATGAAACGCACCCTGACACTGACTGTGGCTATCGGGGCTCTGGCGGCGGGCGCCGCCGGATGCGCCGCCCTGTCGAACGGCATGTCCGGCAATGACGGCGCCGCGACGCAGGTAGCCAATTCGCCGGTCCGCCCCGGGGCGCCGGCCCCGGCCCTGACCGAGGCCAATCTGACGGGTCAGGCCCCGACCGCCGCCGAAGCCACCGCCTTTGTCGCTGATGCCGAAAAGCAGCTTGCCGAAGCCAGCGAATATGCCGGGCGGGTCGCCTGGGTGCGCGCCACCAACATCACCCATGACACCATGTGGCTCGAGGCCAGGGCCAATGCGGAATACACCGAACTGTCGGTGAAGCTGGCCAATGAGGCGGCGCGGTTCAACGATGTGGACGTGCCCTTCGACGTGCGTCGCAAGCTGAACATCCTGACGCAGGGCATTGTCCTGCCCGCGCCGAACAAGCCGGGGGCTGCGACCGAACTGGCCGAGATCACCACCCGGCTGGACTCGACCTATGCGACCGGGAGGTTCGAGTACAAGGGCGAGATGATCACCCTGGACGAGGCCAGCCGCATGCTGGCCGAAAGCCGCGATCCCGCCGAGACCAAGGCGCTGTACGAAGGCTGGCGCACCATCTCGCCGGTGATGGCCGACGACTACACCCGCATGGTCGACATCGCCAACGAAGGTGCGCGCGAGCTGGGCTTCGACGATGTCGGGGCCATGTGGCGCTCGGGCTATGACATGGAGCCCGACGCCTTCGCCGCCGAGACCGACCGCCTGTGGTCGCAGGTCCAGCCCTTCTACGAAAACCTGCACTGCTATGTGAGGACCCGGCTGTTCGAGACCTACGGCGCCGATGTGCAGCCGGACAGCGGACCGATCCGCGCCGACCTGCTGGGCAATATGTGGTCGCAGCAGTGGGGCAATATCTATGACGTCGTGGCGCCGAAGACCGGGGGCACCTCCAGCTATGACATGACCGAACTGCTGGTCGATGCGGGCTATGACGCCGAGAAGATGGTCCGCACGGGCGAGGGCTTTTACACGTCTCTGGGGCTGGCACCCCTGCCCGATACCTTCTGGGAGCGCAGCCAGATCACCCGGCCGGAGGGTCGCGAGGTGGTCTGTCACGCCTCGGCCTGGGACCTCGACAACCTGGAGGACGTGCGCATCAAGATGTGCACCGAGGTGAATGCCGAGGACTTCTACACCGTGCACCACGAGCTCGGACACAACGTCTACCAGCGCGCCTACAAGGATCAGCCATTCCTGTTCAAGAACGGGGCGAACGACGGCTTCCACGAAGCCATCGGTGATTTCGTCGGCCTGTCGGCGCTGACCCCGACCTATCTGAACCAGATCGGCCTGCTGGACGAGGTGCCGGGGGCGGATGAAGACATCCCCTTCCTGCTCAAGATGGCGCTGGACAAGATCGCCTTCCTGCCGTTCGGCCTGATGGTCGACCGCTGGCGCTGGGATGTGTTCTCGGGCGAGACCTCGCCGGACGAGTACAACGACGCCTGGTCGGCGAACATGCTGAAATACCAGGGCCTGGTGCCGCCGGGAGACCGCCCGGACGACGCCTTTGATCCGGGCGCCAAATACCACATTCCCGGAAACACGCCGTACACCCGCTACTTCCTCGCGCACATCTACCAGTTCCAGTTCCACCGGGCGGCCTGCGAGCAGATCGGCTGGACCGGACCGCTGCACCGCTGTTCGATCTATGGCAATGAAGCGGTCGGCGAGCGCTTCAACGCCATGATGGAAATGGGGCAATCGCGCCCCTGGCCCGAGGCCATGTACGCCTTCACCGGCCAGCGGACCGGCGATGCCTCGGCGATTGCCGACTATTTTGCCCCCCTGAATGTCTGGCTGACCGAGCAGAACGAGGGCAAGGACTGCGGCTGGTGATCGCCCGCCGTTAACCCTCCGAATTGGTCGTTCCCTTAACCCCGCCTGCGCCATGATCGCCGCAGGTGGGGCCTCGTGCCCGCACCGTCCATGGATACGGTCGGGACGACAGGCATGCGCAAGTGGGCTGACAGACTCAAGGGTTTCTTCGAGGACCGCCGCGGCAATGTGGCCCTGATCTTCGGGCTTAGCCTTCCGGTCATGGTGCTGATGACGGTCGGCGGTGTGGACATCCACCGGGCCTCGACCGTACGTGTGAACCTGCAGGACGCTCTCGACGCCTCGGCCCTGGCCGCGGCGCGCTCGCCCTATACCCAGCCGGCCGACATACAGCGCGTGGGCATGAATGCGCTGCGGGCCAATCTGTCCAACTATCCGAACGTCGTCCTGCGCGAGGACAAGACCACCTTTGTCCTGAACGAGGACCAGGTGGTGGTGGCCCGGGGCTCGGTCGATGTGAAGACACTGGTCGCCAACATCTTCCTGCCGCCCTACGGCCAGTTCATGGACGACTTTCTGCCGGTCGGAGCCAATTCCGAGGTCAACCGGTCGTCGAAGAACCTTGAAGTGTCGCTGGTGCTCGACCTGACCGGGTCGATGAGCGGCAGCCGGATCTCGGATCTGAAGGTGGCGGCCAAGGAACTGGTCACCATGGTCGTCCAGGACATGCAGACCCCCTACTACTCCAAGGTGGCCCTGGTGCCCTACTCGATGGGCGTGAACCTGGGCGATATGCACAGCTCCGCCACCGGATCGCCGACCGGCTACCTTGGCATCAGCAATGTCGAATGGCAGGTGGGCCAGCCCGACTATATCGACGACATCACGCGGTCGAGTACCGGCGAGGTGACTACAACTTCGGGCCACGGCCTCTCGACCGGCGACTATGTCTGGATCGACGATGTCGACGGCATGTACCAGATCAATGACAAGGCCTATCGGGTCGTCCGGACCGGCAACCGGACCTTTACCCTGCAGTACTGGAACGGGAACGGCTGGAGTACGCTGAGGACGCGGTCTTCGGACGGCTATAGCCGCTACAGCCGCAACGGCCGGGTGCGGAAATGCCTGCAGTGGAACTGCTCGGTCGTGATCTCGACCTCGGGCAATCACGGCCTCAGCGACGGCGACACGGTCTATATCGACGACGTCGGCGGCTCCTACCAGATCAACAATTCGGGCTACCAGGTCGAGGTGGTCAATCCGGCGAAATATGCGATCGGTGTGCCCGGCCCGACGGTCGGCACCTTCACCCGCGGCGGACGGTCGTGGTGTGGCCAGTATGGCTGTGAATGGCGGGTGTTCCGCAATCCCTATGGCAGCCTGAAGTGGTTCCGCAGTTCGGACTGTGTGGCCGAGCGCACCGGCACCAACCGCTATACGGACGTGACGCCCAGCGGGTCGAACCGGGTCCAGTTCAACTACTCCGGCACATCAGGCAATTCCTGCCCGACTTCGCCGATCATCCCGCTGTCCAGCGATCGTGCAGGCCTGAACGCGGCCATCGACAACTTCACCACCGATGGATCGACGGCCGCCCAGATCGGTACGGCCTGGGGCTGGTACGCAGTGTCGCCGAACTTCAACTCGCTGTGGCCCAACAGCGCGGCGGGCGCCTACCGCGACCCGGACCTGCTGAAGGCCGTGGTGATCATGACCGATGGCGAGTTCAACACCCCCTATTGCTCGGGCGTGATCGCGCAGGACGCGGCCTCCGGTTCCGGATCGTTGTCGGACAAGATCGCCTGCGACGCTACCAATGGTGACCCGTTCGACCAGACCATTGCCCTGTGCACGGCCATGAAGGCCCAGGGCGTGATCGTCTATACGGTCGGTTTCCAGCTGGATCGCAACGGACGGGGCGCCGAGGTCATGAACGCCTGCGCCAGCTCCGGCCAGGCCTTCCTGCCGGCCAGCGGCGCCGATCTCTCCGAAGCCTTCAAGGCCATCGGTCGCGACATCACGCGGCTGAGAATCTCGAAGTAGGAGGGGCTATCGCGCGCCGCGCGACGGCTCGCTTCCTTGGCGCCGTCAGATCAGCCGGATTTCCTTCAGGCGTTCCGTCAGGAAATCCTCGGCCATGATCGCCTTGCCGGCATAGCGATCCGGATTGTCGGGCGTGATGGTCGACGGCAGGGTCTCGATCACGAAGTCCGGATTGAAGTGCAGGAAGAAGGGCATCGAGTAGCGGGCGAACCGGCTGCGTTCGGGTGAGGGGTTGATCACCCGGTGGCTGGTCGACGGCAGGACGTGGTTCGTCAGCCGCTGCAGCATGTCACCGATGTTGACGACCAGGGCACCCGGCGGCGGAGCGATGTCCAGCCAGCTTCCGTCCTTGTCCTTGAGCTGCAGGCCGGCTTCCTCGGCCCCCAGCAACAGGGTGATGACATTGATGTCCTCGTGCGCGCCAGCCCGGACACCGGCGGGCTCCCCCGTCACCGGTGGGTAGTGCAACAGACGCAGCACGCTATTGCCCATCTGGACCTTGTCCTCGAAATAGGCGTCCCCGAGTCCCAGATGGCGGGCGATGGCGCGAAGAATGCGGGCCCCAAGCGCGTCCATGGCCTCAAACAGGCCATACAGATGGTCGCGGAAGCCCTCGACCTCGGTCGGCCACAGATTGTCGCGCATGTACTGGCGATAGGTGTGGCCTTCGGGCAATTCGCGGCCGACGTGCCAGAACTCCTTGAGGTCGACCGCTGCGGCGCCCTTGGCCGCCTCGACACCGAACGGGGTCAGACCCCGCGCCCCGCCGGTGCCCGGCAGGTGATAGGCTCGCTTGACGTCTTCCGGCAGGGCGAAGAAGGCCTTGGCGTCGTTGAGGGCCCCGTCGATCACCGCCTGTTCCAGCCCGTGGTCGGCGATGACGGCAAAGCCGTAGCGCTCGAATGATCCCCCGAGGGCGTCAGCAAAGGCCTGGAAGTCGCGGCCATACAGCGACATCGACACCGGTGTGATACCGCGCGCCGAAAGATCGGTGGGGGATGACGGGGAGGCGGGTTCGGCGGTCACGGCAGCATCCGGTCAGGCATGAGGGTCAGAAACAGGCTGATACGCCCTGACAGCCGTGGATGGCAAACCGATGGCGGCGCCGTTCATATGGGATACAGATTGGAACCTTCACCGTAAGGCTCGCGTTAACCGGGCCTGACGCCCAAGGAACAGGACGAAACTCATGCGCACCAAGATTTTGATGACCGGCGCCGCCATTGCCACCCTTCTGGGGGCCACGGCCTGCACCACGATGGATCCCTACAGCTCCACGCCCAACCGTAACAACACGGCCACGGGTGCCATCGCCGGCGCCGTCGGCGGGGCTCTGCTGGGCTATCTGACCAACACCTCGGACGGTGAACAGGGCCGCAAGAACGCTCTGATCGGCGCCGGGGTCGGCGCCCTCGCCGGGGCCGCCGTCGGCCAGTACATGGACCGCCAGCAACGCGCCATGGAAGAAGAGCTGTCCGGCACCGGCGTCGGCGTTGTCCGTCAGGGCGACAATCTGGTCCTGCGCATGCCGTCGGATGTGACCTTCGGCTCGAACCAGGCCAGCCTGCAGCCCGGCTTCTATGCCGTGCTGGATGATGTGGCTGCTGTGCTGCAGCAGTATGACCGCTCGGTGATTGACGTCATCGGTCACGCCGACTCTGACGGCGCCGCCGATTACAACATGGACCTGTCGCGTCGTCGCGCCTCGACCGTCGCCGGCTATCTGGTGGATCGTGGCGTGATGCCCGAGCGCTTCTATGTCGACGGACGCGGCGAGAGCGCCCCGATCGCCTCGAATGACACGGCTGCCGGCAAGGCCCAGAACCGTCGCGTAGAAATTCTGATCCGTCCCTTCCAGGGCTGATCCCACACGATCAATGACCGAGAAAAGGCGGGTCCCGCACCGGGATCCGCCTTTTTTATCGACTCGCGTTCGCCGGGGCCTTGCCCGGAGACGGTCGCCTGTGCTTTTGCTGGGACAGGGTTAACCGGGGGTGGCCGTGGGTCCGGACAATCGGGAATGGCTGGAAGGCATGAAGCTGATCTCGATCGGCCTTGTCTGCGCCGTCCTTTCCGCCGGTCTGGTCATCAGCCTCGGGCGAGCAGTCCTCACCGATGACGCCGATCGTCCGGTCGCCCGGGCCGAAATCCTGATCCCTGCCTCGACCCGCTAGGGTCAGGCACGACCGATCGAGGTGTAGCGGAAGCCTTTGGCGCGCATGTCCTCGGGTCGGTAGATGTTGCGCAGATCCACGATCACCGGCTGGCGCACCAGTGACTTGAGCCGGTCCAGATCGAGCGCGCGGAACGGGTCCCATTCGGTGACGATCACCACGACATCGGCGTCCTTGACCGCGTCATAGGGACCGTCGCGGAAATCCACGCCGTCCAACAGGGCCCGGGCCTCGTGCATGCCCTCGGGATCAAAAGCCTGCACCTTTGCGCCCGCCGCAATCAGGGCCGGGACGAGGTCGAGCGCGGGAGAGTCGCGCATGTCGTCGGTGTTGGGCTTGAAGGTCAGGCCGAGCACGGCGACCGTCTTGCCGGTCAGCTCGCCGTCCGCGGCGGCCGAGACGCGTTTGGCCATGGCCTTCTTGCGCGCATCATTGACCTCGACCGTCGTTTCCACCAGCCGCACCGGGCTGCCGGCATCGACCGCCGTCCGCACCAGGGCCAGCGTATCTTTGGGGAAGCACGAGCCGCCATAGCCGGGGCCGGCGTGCAGGAATTTCGAGCCGATCCGGTTGTCCAGACCGATGCCGCGGGCGACCTGTTGCACATCGGCGCCGACGGCTTCGCACAGGTCCGCCATCTCGTTGATGAAGGTGATCTTCATGGCGAGGAAGGCGTTGGCTGCATATTTGATCAGTTCGGACGTGCGCCGGCCGACGAACAACAGCGGTGACTCATTCAGGTTGAGCGGACGGTAGAGCTCGCTCATAACCGCGCTGGCGCGCTCGCTGTCCGTGCCGACGACGACCCGGTCCGGGCGTTTGAAATCGCCGATGGCCGCACCCTCGCGCAGGAACTCCGGGTTGGAGACGACTGCAAATTCGGCGTCGGGCCGACGTTCGCGAATGATGCGCTCGATCTCGTCGCCGGTGCCGACCGGCACGGTCGATTTGGTGACGACCACGGTAAAGCCGTCGATCAGATCCGCGATCTCCTTGGCGGCCTCATAGACATAGGTCAGGTCTGCATGGCCGTCGCCGCGGCGCGAAGGCGTGCCCACGGCGATGAAGACGGCATCGGCCTGACGAATGGCCTCCGCCCCGTCGACCGCGAAGAACAGACGGCCTTCCCCGACATTCTTGGCGACAAGGGTCTCGAGGCCGGGCTCGTAGATGGGCATGACGCCCTCTTCCAGCCGCGCGATCTTGGAGGCGTCCTTGTCGACGCAGGTCACGACATGGCCGAAGTCGGCAAAGCAGGCCCCGGACACCAGGCCCACATATCCCGTACCGATCATTGCCACGCGCATGCCGTATCCCTTCCGGTGTTTCGCGAACTGTCGCCGTCCCGATAGCCCGCCGGGTTCAGGTTGAACAGGCCTCCGGGTCGTCCGGCGGTTGGTTCATGGGCTGGCTTTACGATGGTGCCGGCATAACAGTCCCCGGACGGCTCCGTGGCGGAACCGTCCGGGGGGTGGGGTCAGGCAGCGGCCTTTTGACCGCTGAACTTGCCGTAGAAGGTCTCGCCCCTGGCGGCCATGTCGCGCAGCAGCTGTGGCGGGCTGAAGCGGTCGCCGTATTTGGCCGCATAGGCATCAGCCTGTTCGACGAAGGCCATCAGGCCGTACTGGTCGATGTAGGTGATCGGGCCGCCGGTCCAGGGCGCGAAGCCCCAGGCCAGGATGGCGCCGACATCGGCCTCGCGCGGGTCATCAATGACGCCCTCTTCCCAGCAACGGGCAACCTCGACCGCCTGACGGAACAGCAGGCGGCGCTTCTGGTCCTCGACCATGTCGGGCGTCGACTCGTCGACCTTGACCGGGGCCAGATCGGCCAGACCCGACCAGATCACCTTGGGCTTCTGGTCATAGTCATAGAAGCCCTTGCCGTTCTTGCGGCCATAGCGCCCCAGATCCTCGACCATCTTGCGGACGATCTCGGAGCCCGGCAGCGGCTGATAGCCGTCGCCCAGATCCTCGGCCGTCTGTTTCGCGATCTTGACCGACAGATCGAGCGCGACGTCGTCATGCATTTCCAGCGGGCCGCGCGGCATGCCGGTGGCGCGCCCGATATTGTCGATCAGAACAGGCGAGATGCCCTCTTCCAGCATGGCCATGCCCTCGGCCACATAGGTGCCGAAGCAGCGCGAAGTATAGAAGCCGCGGCCGTCGTTGACGACGATCGGGGTCTTCCTGATCTTCATCACATAGTCGAGCGACTTGGCGATGGCGGCCTTGCCGGTCTTTTCGCCGAGGATGATCTCGACCAGCATCATCTTGTCGACCGGCGAGAAGAAGTGGATGCCGATGAAGTCCTCGGGGCGCACCGACGCTTCGGCCAGGCCGGTGATCGGCAGGGTCGAGGTGTTGGAGCCGAAGATGGCACCCGGCTCCAGCTGGGCCTCAGCACGCTTCGTCACATCGGCCTTGATCTCGCGGTTCTCGAACACAGCCTCGATGACCAGGTCCGAGCCCTTGATGTGATCATAGTCGGTGGTCGCCGTGACCGAGGCCAGCAGGGCGTCGAACTTGTCCTGGGTCAGCTGACCGCGCGACAGGCGCTTTTTCAGGAGTTCCTCGACGTGGGCCTTGCCCTTGTCGGCGGCATCCTGATCGCGATCGATCAGAATGGTCTCGATGCCGGCCATGGCGTTCACATAGGCGATGCCCGCGCCCATCATGCCGGCGCCCAGTACCGTGACCTTCTTCGGATCGGATTTGGGCACATCCGCGGGACGCAGGGCGCCCTTGTCCAGCTCCTGCTTCGACAGGAACAGGCTGCGGATCATGCCCTGGGCCTGGGGGGTCATCAGGGTCTTGATGAAATAGCGGGTCTCGACGCGCAGCGCCGCATCCATGGGCAGTTGCACGCCCTCATAGACGGCCTTCATCAGATTCATGGCGGCGGGATAGTTGCCGTAGGTCTGCTTCTTGAGCATGGCGTTGCCGACCAGGAAGTTCTGGATGCCGGCGGGGTGATAGGGACCACCGCCCGGCAGCTTGAAGCCCTTGTCATCCCACGGCTGGGTGGCCTTGCCGCCGCCCTTGACCCAGGCCTTGGCGGCCTCGACCTCGGTGCCGACCGGCACGACCTCATGCACCATGCCCGCGCCCTTGGCGTCGTTCGGACGGAAGGACTTACCCTCGGTCATGGCCATCATCGCCGCCTGCACGCCGATCAGGCGCGTCAGCCGCTGGGTGCCGCCGCCGCCGGGGAACAGCCCGACCTTGATCTCGGGCAGGCCCAGCTGGATCTTCGGGCTGTCACCGACCACGCGGTAGTGGCAGGCCAGCGTCAGCTCAAGACCGCCGCCCAGCGCCAGACCGGTAATGGCCGCTGCCACCGGCTTGCCGCAGGTCTCGAGCGCGCGGAGCGCCCCGTTCAGCCGCCAGCCGGCGTCGAAGGCATCCTGCAGCGACCCGCCGGTCAGCATGCCCGCGGCCATGTCGCCGAGATCGGCACCGGCGCAGAAGCCCGAGGTTTTGCCCGAGGTCAGGACCGCGCCCTTGATGGCGTCGTCGGTCTTCACCCGTTCGACCCACTCGGGGATTTCCTGCATGACCTTGCCGGTCAGGGTGTTCATCGACCGTCCCGGGACGTCGAAGGTGATCAGGGCGATGCCGTCGGCATCGACGTCGATCTTGAAGTTTTCCATGGTCAATCTCTCCCGGATCAAACGCGTTCGATGACGGTGGCGGTGCCCATGCCGCCGCCGATGCAGAGGGTGGCGAGCGCCGTGGACTTGTCCGAGCGTTCCAGCTCGTCCAGCACGGTGCCGAGGATCATCGCCCCGGTGGCGCCCAGCGGGTGGCCCATGGCGATGGCGCCGCCGCAGACGTTGATCT
>CAXICH010000030.1:0-14735 GCA_964022245.1 uncultured Alphaproteobacteria bacterium | reverse complement strand
TCAGGACCTCGATCCGTTTGCGGATATCGGGGACGGCGACGGTTTCCCAGAAGGTGGCGCGGGCGGGCGGGCCCAGCACCAGAAGCGTGGGATCAGGGGTGCCGTCTGCCCCGAGAACACGGCCGGCCTCATCGAGATCGAGGCCCAGACCGAGCGGATCCAGACGGGCGCGGCCGGCGGCGATCAGCGGGCCGGTGAGGGGGTCGCGCGCCGGATCGTGGCCCGGCCCGGTGCAGTCGATCAGCCAGTCGGCCGTCTGCGTCCGGTCGTCCCTCGTTCCCTTGGGGCGGTAGCTGAGGGTCACGGTGGTGTCGGTTGTGGCCACGGAAACGACCCGGCCGGCCACCACCGTGAGCCGCCCTGCACCGGCCAGACCATCGATTTCGGCCGCGATGGCCGGGGCTATCCGATGCCGATGCACATCCCAGTAGGGGCGCAGGTGCCGGACCCAGCGCGCGCGGGTGACGATATCGGCGGCGCGCCACAGGTCGGCGGTCACGGGACGCAGCGCCTCCATGAGGTTTCGCCACTGGCCCGTCTCCACCTCACGCCGGGCCGCCGCCAGGCGCGCCGAGGCGGAACCATGGGTCAGGCGGGGCGACAGAGCCAGAGGTGCATCGGGCTGGTTTGCGTGGGCCCGGGGTCCCAGACCCCTTCGCGAAAGGGCAAACAGGGGGCCGCGCCAGCCCCGCGCCTGAAGCCAGATCGCCATGTCGACCATGGTCAGGCCGGTGCCGATGATGGCCACGCGATCTTCGGCACCGATGCCGTCCAGCGCCCCTGGCGCCCAAGGGTCGGAGATGACCCGGGCGCCCGTGTCCGACGCCGTCCGGGGCGCAGGATTGCCGGTCGCCAGAACCACCGCGCGACCCGTCACCGGATCGCCGTCTTCGCACGCCACGGTCGTGCCCCGAAGGGCCGTCGCACGGCCATGGATCCGGGTGATCCGTCCCGGGTGGGCGGTCTCGATCGATCGCAGCCGGTCCTGCACATAGAGGCCGTAAAGACGCCGGGGTGCGAAGCCTTCGGGGTCGGCGTGTCCGGGGTGGTGCGCCGCCAGCCAGCGCACAAAGTCGTCGGGGCGGCCATCGACCGCGCTCATCCGGTTGGCGCGCACGTTGAGCAGATGGCCGTCAAAGGGCGTAGAATAGGCGACGCCGAGACCGAAATCGCCGCGCGCATCGATCAGGGTCGAGGCCACACCCCGTTCGGCCAGACGTGCGGCCGCCATGGCGCCGGAAAATCCGCCGCCGACGATGACGATCTGGTCGCTTGAGCTGGTCACCCGTCCTCCCGGTCGAGGGCCTAATGGACCGCTGCGCCGATGCGGTCAAACTTCCTGATTGTAGGTGCCGACCTCGGGATGGGCGGCCAGACGCGGCTTGACCTCGTCATGGAAAAGCGCCCGCATGTCGGCCTCCGACGTCAGGCTTTCGACCACCACCACCAGTTCCGGCTTGTTGGACGAGGCCCGCACCAGAAGCCAGGCCCCGTCGCCCAGCTCGACCCGGATCCCGTTGACGGTGACCAGATCGCGGATGCGACGGCCCAAAATGGTGCCGCCCGCCTCGGCCAGGGCCTGATAGGCCCGGCTGACCCGCTCGACGACGGCATACTTTTCCGTATCCGCACAATGCACGCTCATGGTCAGGGAGGTGAAGGCCGACGGCAGGTCTGCCTCAAGCTCTGACAGGCGGCGACCGCCCGCACGATCCAGCAGGCGCAGGATTTCGCGCGCGAACACAAGGGCGTCGTCATAGCCACGGCCCAGCGGCGGGGCGAAGAAGACGTGACCCGACTTTTCAAAGCCCACGAGCGCCCCTTGGGCGGCCACGGCCCGCTTCATATGGCTGTGGCCGGTCATGCCATAGACGACGCGCGCCCCGGCGGCCGCCAGCACGGGGTCGGTTCGGTAGAGGCCGGTCGATTTCACATCGACGACGAAGGTCGCGCCGGGATGGTCGGCGACCAGATCCCGGGCCAGCATCAGCCCCATCCGGTCGGCGAAGATTTCGCGGCCCCGGTCATCGACCACGCCGCAGCGGTCTCCGTCCCCGTCAAAGCCGAGGGCCAGATCGGCACCGGTCTCGCGCAGCCGTTCGGCCATGGCGTCCAGCATGATCCGGTCTTCCGGGTTCGGATTGTAGCGCGGGAAGGTCCAGTCGAGGGCGGTGTCCATCTCGATCACCTCAGCCCCCATGCGGCGCAGCGCCCCGGGCACGAAGGCGCCGGCCGTGCCATTGCCGCAGGCGGCGACCACCCGGATGGGGCGGGACAGTTTCGGACCGGATGCGACTTCGGCCTGGTAGCGATCGGCAAAATCCTGAACGAGGATGACGCGCCCGCCGGGACGTTCGATCCGTCCGCCCTCCAGCGCCAGGGCCTTCAGCCGCGCCATTTCCTCCGGGCCGAAGGTGAAGGGCGGATGCGCGCCCATCTTGACCCCGGTCCAGCCGTTTTCGTTGTGGCTGGCGGTGACCATGGCGACGCCCGGCACACCGAGGGCCTCGCGGGCGAAATAGGCCATGGGGGTCAGGCACAGGCCGATGTCGTGAACCTCGGCGCCCCCTGCGACCAGACCACGCGTCAGGGCGGCCTTCACGTCCTCCGAATAGCTGCGGTAGTCATGGCCGGTGACGAGCCGCGGACTGTCCAGGTCGTGCAGCAAGGTGGCCAGCGCCAGCCCCAGCGTCTCGATCCCCTGAAGGTCCAGATCGGGGCCCAGAACCCAGCGGGCGTCATATTCACGAAAGCCGGTCGGGGCGATCAGGCCGGACATCAGACACCTCTGGGCAACGGGGAACAGCGGAGGGCTATAGGGGGAAAGCGACACCCCGATCAAATGGCAGGCACGCCCGGCCCGGCTTGACCCCTGCCCGGGGGCAGCCTAGGCGAAAACCCTTGTCACCCGGAGATCCGCATGCCCCGCCTCGTCCTTCTGCGTCACGGCCAGAGCCAGTGGAACCTCGAAAACCGCTTCACCGGCTGGGTCGACGTCGATCTGACGGACCAGGGCGAGGGCGAGGCCAGAAAGGGCGGGACGTTGATCGCCGACGCCGGCTTCACCCCCGCCGTCATGTTCACCTCGGTGCTGAAGCGCGCCCGGCGGACGGGCGACCTGGCGCTGGCGGCGGCGGGCCTGAAGGACGTGCCGGTCGTTCGCGACTGGCGCCTCAACGAGCGTCACTACGGCGGGCTGACGGGGCTCAACAAGGCGGAAACGGCCGAAAGGCACGGCGAGGACCAGGTCCGCATCTGGCGTCGCAGCTACGATGTGCCGCCGCCGCCCATGGAGGCCGGTCACCCGCACAGCTTTGCCGGAGACCCCCTGTATGAAGGCCAGACCATCCCGGACACAGAAAGCCTGAAGACGACGCTGGATCGGGTGCTGCCCTATTGGGACGCCGAGATCGCGCCGCGTCTTTCGGCCGGCGAGGATGTGCTGATCGTCGCCCACGGCAATTCGCTGCGGGCCATCGTCAAACACCTGTTCGCCGTGCCGGATGACCGGATCGTCGGCGTCGAAATCCCGACCGGCAATCCTCTGGAGATCGATCTGGACCGCCACCTGGCGCCCACGGCCGCCCGCTATCTGGACACGGGACGCGCCGCTGCGCTTCCGCCGCTGCCGGAGGCCCAGGCGTGAGGGTTTCCGCAGACGACGCCCGTCACATGGCCCGCGCCATAGAGCTGGCACAGGCACGGATGGGTGAGACCTGGCCCAATCCGGCGGTTGGCTGTGTGCTGGTCAGGGACGGAGAGGTGGTCGCCGAGGCGGCCACAGCCCAGGGTGGCCGGCCCCATGCCGAGGAACAGGCCGTTCCCGCCGCCGGCGACAGGGCGAAGGGGGCGACCGCCTATGTGACGCTGGAGCCGTGCGGAGCGCGGTCGTCGGGCCGCAAGTCGTGCGCGCACTTCCTGGCCGAGGCCGGAGTGGCCCGCGTGGTCATTGCGGCGCTCGACCCGTCGCCTTTCGCCTCGGGCCGGGGCACCGAACGACTGCGCCAGGCGGGCCTCGAGGTCGAGACCGGACTGATGGCCGAGGAGGCCCTCGCCCTGTGCGAAGGCTTCCTGCACCGGCTGGAGACGGGACGGCCGCTGGTGCGGATCAGCGAGACAGGGGACGGGTTTGATGCCCGTTTCACCGCCTCGCCGCGCGCCGATCTGGTGGGCGAGCTGAGCCGACTGGGCGAGGCCGGATATACCCGGGTGTGGGTGTCGCCCGGCGATCTGGCCGACAGTCTGAAGGCACAGGGCCTGCTGAAAGTCTGAGGCCAGACGGCAAACCTTCCTTAAGCGTAATCGTGTCAGCGTGCGGCCATGGCCCAGGCTGCTGAACCTGTCGCACGGCGACGGCTGACCCAGAGCGAGGTGGACGCGATCTGCGCCCGCCACGATCGCCTGTGGCAGGCCCGCCCCGGCGGCGCGCGGGCCGTCTTTGCCTGGATGGACCTGGGCGGACTGGACTTCAAGGGCCGCAATCTGGCCGATGCCGACTTTTCCGCCGCCGACCTGACGGGCTGTGACCTGTCGGGGGCGCGGCTGGACAACGCCACCTTCTTCGGCGCCGACATGCAGGATGCGATGCTGGCCGAGGCCTCGTTGAGACGGGCCGACCTCCGCGGGGCCTGTTTGCGCGGGGCCGATCTTACGGGCGCCGACCTGTTCGAGGCGGATCTGCGCGAGGGGACCATCGCCGCGGCCGATGCCCGGATGGGCTTTCGTGTGATCGAGGCGCGGGCCCGGCATGACACCCAGGCCAATGGGGCCTGTCTGGCCGGGGCCAATCTGGAGCGCTCCCGGCTGACGGGGGTGGTGGCCGTGGCCGCGGACTTTACCGATGCGGTGATGAAGGACTGCAAGCTGGTGCGGGCCAATCTGAAGCAGGCCAGCTTCCGGGGGGCTGATCTGGCCGGAGCGGATCTGTCCGGCGCGGACCTGTCGGGTGCCGATTTGCGCGACGCCGTGCTGGTCGGGATTAACTCCGCCTCCTGGCGTACCGATGGCGCGCGCATGGAAGGCAGCCTGACGGATGACCGGTCCTCCGGCGATCCGGTCTCGCGCCTGCCGGCCGCCGACATGCTGCGGGACCACGCCCTGTGGTGTGAAACCGGGGGTGTCGAGGGCAAGCCTTCCGTATTTGACAGCGTCGACCTGCGCTCGCTGAGGTCGATCCGCGGGCTGAACCTGACGGCGCTGTCGGCCCGGGGCGCGATCTTCTACGGGCTCGACATGGAAGGGGTGCAGATGCAGGGCGCCCATCTGGAGCGGGCCGATCTGCGGGCCTGCAATCTCCGGGGCGCTGACCTGCGCGGCGCGCGGCTGGCGGGCGCCCGCCTGAACGGAGCCGACCTGCGGCAGGCCCAGCTGGGTCCTCTGCTGTTGTCCGCCGACCGCATCCTGCCCGCCGATCTGACCGGCGCCGTCCTGAGAGGCGCCGACCTGTCGGGGGCCGACCTCAGGAACGGTCGTCTGGCCGGGGCCGACCTGAGCCGGGCGCGCCTGCATGGATGCCAGATGAAGCTGACCGATCTGTCCGGGGCTGTGCTGACCGGCGCCCTGGGCCTGAATTCTGAAGGAATGCCTGTATGAGCTTCACGCGCCGCGCCCTCGGACAAGGTGATGTGGACCTGCTGGTCATGGCGCATGAGCGCTTTGTCGAGGGTCGCGCCGGGGGGCGGCGGCTGTCGCTCAAATTCATGGCGCTGGACGGGCTCAGTCTGGCGGGGCGCAACCTGGAGGAGGCGGACTTTACCGGCTGTTCTCTCCGGGGAACCAAACTGGCCGGCGCGCGACTGAACCGCGCCGTGCTGTTCTGCTGCGACATGCGCGAGGCGGATCTGAGCGGTGCCCAACTGGTTCGGGCCGACCTGCGGGGCGCCTGTCTCAGGGGGGCGGATCTCGCGCGGGCCGACCTGACCCAGGCGGACTTCCGCGAAGGGGTGATCGCCGTCCCGCATGCGACCAAGGGACTGTCCTCGGTCAAGCACGAAACCCATCAGGGCAATGCTGACGGTGCCAGTTTCACCGGGGCGACGCTGAACGGGGCGACGCTGGAGGGATTCAGCGCCTTCAAGGTCGACTTTACCGACTGCGCCATGAGGGACACCCGGCTGACCCGCGCCAATCTCAAGGACGCCGACCTGTCGGGCGCCATGATGGAAGGGGCCGATGTCGGCGGGGCCAATCTGTCGGGGGCCCGTATGGTCGGCGCCGTCCTGACCCACGTCGCCTTTGACACGGCCCGTATGGAGCGGACCGACATGACCGGCTGTCTGCGCGAACCGACGCTGGAGGCCATCGCCGGGGCCGATGCCCTGTTCGAACAGGCCCTGGACGCCAATGCCTGGGCCGAAAGCGGCGGGGTGCTGGGCTCTCCGGCCAATTTCGAGGGCAAGGACCTGCGCCCGCTGGGAGCCCGGCTGAAGGGGCTGAAGCTGCCTGCCCTCAAGGCCAAGGGCGCCTGTATGGTCGGGATGGACCTGTCGGGCGTGGCGCTTCAGGGAGCCAGTCTGGAAGGCGCAGACCTGCGGGGCTGCACCCTCAGGGGCGTGGATCTTCGCGGTGCCCGGATGATGCGCGCCCTCCTCAGCCATGCCGATCTGGACGGCGCTCTTCTGGCCGGCCTGCCGCTCGGCGGGGGGCGGTCGATGCCGACCAACCTCTCGGACGCCGGCCTGCGCTATGCCCGTCTGGTTGCCGCCGACTTCTCCGAAGCCATCATGGACCGGGCCGATCTGACGGGCGCCCGCATGGACGATGCGGTGCTGAGCGATGCGCAGCGGGCCAGCCTGACGATCCGTCGCGCCGCCGCCTGAGACATCCTCGGGTCTTGCTCCCGGGCGGGGCTCAGCCTATCCCGGGGCCATGAGCGCGCCCCTGATCTGTCCGTCCATCCTGGCCTCTGATTTCGCCCGTCTGGGAGAGGAAGTGGCCGCCCTCGAAGCCGCCGGCGCCGACTGGGTCCATGTCGATGTCATGGACGGCCATTTCGTGCCGAACCTGACCATCGGACCGGATGTGGTGAAGGCGCTTCGCTCCCACACCACCCTGCCGTTCGACGTTCACCTGATGGTGGCGCCCGTCGATCCGTGGCTGGAGGCCTATCGCAGCGCCGGGGCCGATGTGCTGAGCGTCCATCCTGAATCCGGGCCGCACCTGCACCGCACCCTCGGCCGGATCCGTGAGCTCGGCGCCCGGGCGGGCGTGGTCCTGAACCCCGGGACCCCCGTGGGCATCCTCGACGAGGTCATCGATCTGGTCGACCTGGTGCTGATCATGTCGGTCAATCCCGGCTTTGGCGGGCAGAAATTCATCCCGGCGTCGCTGGACAAGATCGCTCGGGTCCGTCAGCGGCTGGATGCCGCCGGGTCGAAGGCGACGCTTCAGGTCGACGGCGGGGTGACGGCGGACAATGCCGCTGACTGCGTTGCAGCGGGCGCCAATGCCCTGGTGGCCGGCACTGCGGTGTTCCGGGGCGGGCCCTCCGCCTATGCCGCCAATATCGCGGCCCTGAAGGCGCGCTGATGGCGCCGATCGGCCCGTTCGCCAAGCCCGAGGGCTCGGTGCCCGAAGGCCAGATCCCCGGCCTGCGCGGGGCACCGACCCGCACGCCGGTTCGCCCTTCTGGCGCCCGTCCCGGCGCCCGGATCCTGCCCCTGGTGATCGGGCGCCTGATGACCCGGCAGATCTGGATCGAGCTCTATGGCCTTCCCGGCTATGGCCAAACCCTGAAGGGCAGGCCGTGGGGGCTGAAGCCATCGGCCTTTGCCGCCACCCCCCGGGACTTTCGCCCGCTGGAGACCCCCGGCGCCGGTAAACCGCTCCTGCAGGGGCGGTTTACCCTGGCCGGCATCAGCCTGGACGTGCCCGCGCCGCTGGACCCGTGGAACCGGGCCAGTCCGTCGCGGGGCTTTGCCGAAAGCCTGCACAGGTTCGACTGGCTGCCCGCACTGATGCAGGAAGGCGAAGCCGGCGCGCGCGAGGCCCTGCGGCTGACACTGGGCTGGGGACGGGTGTTTCATCGCTGGGCACCCTTCGCCTGGGATCCGGACCGGATGGCCCGGCGACTGCTACACATGGCGCCGGCGCTTCGACGCATGGGGGCGGTGGCCGATGATGCAGAGCGGGGCCTGCTGGCTGTGCTGGTGGCCCGACAGGCGCGCCAGCTGCTGCGCCCTCCGGGTCCGGCCAGCGGGGCGGCCACCCGGGCCGTGGCCGTGGCGGTCACAGGATGTGCGCTGGCCGGCCTGTCCGGAGCGCGCCTGCGTCGCCGCGGCCTGAAGCGGCTGTCGCGGGCCCTGTCGCGGACGCTGCGGCCGGACGGCAGCCATATGTCGCGCAGTCCCGAAGCGGGTCTGGAGCTGCTGTTCGACCTGCTGATGCTCAAGGACGGGCTGACCCAGCTCTCCGAGCCGATGCCGGACGTGGTCGAGACCGCCCTTCATCAGCTGGCGGTGGCAACACAGGGGCTGACCCTGCCTGACGGCCGCCTGCCGGGGGTTCACGGAGGGGGCGTCTCGACCCCGGCACGGGTGTCTGCCGCCCTGGGCGCCGCGGGCCTGGCGCCGATCTCCGCTGATGCGGCCTCGACCGCGCAGACCCAACCCCCGATCGGCGGGCTGGCGCGGATGCGCAGCCCCTTGCTGACCCTCGTGATCGATGTCGAGGCGCCGCCGCGCGGGGCCTGGACGGAGGCGGCCTGCGCCCAGCCGCTGGCGCTGGAGATCGTCTGCGGCCGGGATCGACTGATCACCGGCTGTGGCTGGACCCCGCGGGCGTTCGAACGCCAGGGGTTGCGGCTGACACCGGGTCATTCGACCCTGACGCTGAGCGAGACATCCCTGGGCGAACCGCTGGGCGGCTGGCAGGCCGAGCTTCTGGGCCCGAGACTGCTGACCCGGCCCTACACCGTGAGTCATGAGGAGCGACAGGGCGATGGCGCCCTGTGGCTGGAGGCCCAGCACGACGGCTGGGCGCCCCTGACGGGTCTGGCCCATCAGCGCCGCCTCTACCTGGATCAGCGGCTGGACGAGTTGCGCGCCGAGGAACGGCTGTTCCCCGCCGATCAGGCGCCGAGCCCGCCGCCGGTACTGGCCGCTCCCTATGCCGTCCGGTTCCAGCTGGAACCGGGTGTGCAGGCGTCGCTGGCGCGCGACCGGCGTTCGATTCTGCTGAGAGGCCACTCGGGACGGGGCTGGTGGTTCCGCACGGACGGGCCTGATGTCGCGATCGAGCCGTCGGTGCACAGCGTCGAGGGCCAGACCCGGCGTGCCTTGCAGATCGTGGTCCGGGGTTCGGCCCGTACGGACGCAGAAACGCGCATCCGCTGGAAGCTGAATCCGGCGGGCGCGTCAGGCGATCCTGTGGTGGACTAGAGCCCCGCGGTCAGCGATGACGCGGAGCGCGGCTCTTCTCGGTGAAGGCGGCCGCGACCATGGTCGCCAGAGCCGGGTTTCGCAGAAAGATAAAGCCGCCCGCCAGCGTCGCGACCGAGGCAAGGATCGGCCGGTTACGGAACAGCTGGAAGGCTCGGCCGGCAAGGCCGTCGGTCAGGCTGGACTCATCTTCCTCATCGTCGCCCTCGGCCTTTCTGAGGAAGACCGTGACCACGGCGAGCGCCGCCAGGGCGAAGACCAGAAAGGTCACCGCCGCTGCGGCCATCGGTACGATCACGATCGACAGGGCAAAGAACAGCACCGCACCGAGGCACAGCACGGCCACGAATGCGGCTGCGGCCGCCACCGCGACGGCGACGGCCTTCTTGACGAGTCCGCGTCCCAGCATCAGTGGCGACGACCGGCCAGCAGCATGCCGATCACGACGCCGATACCGAGCGCAATGCCGGTCGACTGCATGGGGCGTTCCTGCACCCGCTCGACCAGATAGCGCTGGGCTTCATCGAAGCGCTCGGCGGCGTCATCATAATATTCACGGCCACGCACGCGGGCCTGGTCGTAGTAGGCTTCGGCCTGACCCCGGACTTCATCGGCCTTGTTCCGCAGACGGGCCTCGGCCGCCTCGGCGCGGGCACGCAGACGTTCGCCTTCCTCGCGGGCGCCCACCTTGATGTCTTCCTTGAGGGTTTTCAGGTCGTTCTTGATGTCTTCGCGGGCCTTCGTGGTGGCCATGGTGACGCTCCCGGTCTGTAAGCTTGACGATAGTATGAGATATAAGGAGGCAACGCCACCGGCGCCAGCGGGTTCCCGCATTGCAGCATGCCCTTGGCGGGCCGGCGGGCCTTTCCGCCCGTTGCGGAGGCCCGGGTCCGGGCCTAATCGTGTCCGGATGACACAGTGGCTGATCCCCCCGCCCGAGACCCCGTCCCTGCCGATTGTCGGCAGTGATCACCGCTATGCCGTGCGTCGCATCCTGTGTGTCGGCCAGAACTATGCCGATCATGCGCGGGAAATGGGGGCTGATCCGGATCGACCGGCCCCCTTCTTCTTCTCCAAACCGGCCATGGCACTGGTCACCGACGGGCGCGACCCGGCCTATCCCTCCATGACCGGAAACCTGCACCACGAGGTCGAGCTGGTCCTGGCCCTGGGCGAGGGCGCCGCGATCATCGGCATGGCGGTCGGATGCGATCTGACCCGCCACGACCTGCAGGCCGAAGCGAAGGCCAGGGGCCGCCCGTGGGATGCCGCCAAGGGGTTTGACCAGTCGGCGCCGTGTGGTGCCCTGACCCTTGGGTCCGGGCCGGAGGCGTCAGCCGGCATCCGGCTGTCGGTCAACGGTGAGGGGCGTCAGTCAGCCAGACTGTCGGACATGATCTGGGCCTCGCATGAGATCGTGGAGCAGGCCGCGCGCCTGTGGAACCTCGGCCCCGGCGATCTGATCTTTACCGGGACTCCGGCCGGGGTCGGGCCGGTCCGGACCGGCGACCGGGTCGAGGCTGTGGTAGAGGGTCTTGCGCCCCTGTCCTTCACGATGGGGCCGCCCTGGACCTGAGGTTTTCCATGATTCTGCACGGCTATTTCCGCTCCGGTACGAGCTACCGGACCCGTATCGCGCTCAACCTCAAGGGGCTGAGCTATGAGACGCATGGCGTCGACCTGCGGACCGGGGCCCAGAAGTCCGACGCCTATCTGGCGCTGAACCCGCAGGGGATGGTGCCGGCGCTGGAGACGCCCGAGGGGGTGCTGGTGCAGAGCCCGGCCATTCTGGAATGGCTGGAGGAACGCCACCCCCGGCCGCCGCTGCTGCCCGAGAACGCCATGGACCGGGCCACGGTGCGCGCCATGGCTGCGGTGATCGGATGCGACATCCACCCGCTTAACAATCTCAGGGTGCTGAAGGCCCTGCGCAGCCAGTTCGAGGCGGACCAGGCGATGGTCGACGACTGGGCCGCTCGCTGGATCACCCCGGGATTCGAGACGCTGGAGATCCTGGTCGCCCGCCACGGGCGGGGCTGGAGTTTTGGCGACACCCCGGGGCTGATCGACTGTTATCTGATCCCGCAGATCTATTCCGCGCGCCGCTTCAACGTGCCGCTGGACGCCTTCCCGCGGCTGCTGGCGATCGAGGCGGCGGCGGCGGACCATCCGGCCTTCATTGCCGCCCACCCGGACCGGCAGCCGGATGCGGACTGACCAGAAAACGGCGTGCGGTAAGGTTCTGGCAAACTCTCGGTGAGGCGCCCTTAAACATTCGTCGTCAGGATCGTCGGGTGAGTTCAGAGATTTCCGCCCCTCCCGCCGCCCACCTGGCGCTCGCCGTGGTCCCCGCCGCGCCGCGAGAGGCCGCGGTCGGTGCTGTGGGGACGGCGTCGCGCGAGGCCGGTCTGGCCCAGCTGCTTCAGACCGCCGCCGACGGAGGCATTCGCCGCATCCTGACCCGGCCGGAAGGCGATGACGAACGCACCCTGTGCCAGGCATGGCCCTTCCCCTCCCCCTTTCAGGTGTCGGTGACGACCCTGGACGCTGCGGAAGGTCCTGACCGCATCGAGGCCCGGGCCCGTCGGTCGCTGGAGCGTCTGGGCCTGCCGCGCGGCGATGTTCTGCTGGTGCGCGACGGGCGCGATCTGGCCGGCGCCGAGGGCCGGGCCCTGTGGGAGCGTCTGGTTGCCCTCAAGGATCGCGGCCTGTTCCGGCGCATCGGCATTCGCACCCGGCTCGAAGACAGTCCGGTGCTGGTGGCGCGGCGGTTTCAGCCCGACCTGATCCAGCTTCCCCTCAATATTCTGGACCAGCGCGCCCGCCGCGACGGCGTGCTGACCGCCCTCGCCGAACAGGGCGTGGCAGTGCAGCTGGCTTCTGTCATGGCCAATGGGCTGCTGTTCGCCGGATCCGACGAAATGGTCGGCGCATCGGCCGCCGATGTCGTGCTGCTGTCGCGCCTGCGTCGCCGTCTGGCAGAGGCCCGGCTGGATCCCATGCAGGCGGCGCTGGCCTATGCGGGCGACAGCCTGACCGGCATGGCCGAAGGCTCAAGCTTGCTGGCCTGCGTCACCTCGGCCGCCGAAACCCGCGCCCTGCTGGCCGCGGTCAACGCCCCCCGCCCCGACCTCGACTGGACCGTGTTTGACCAAGGCGGACGACTGGCGGCGACCGGCGATGCGGCCGCCGCCTTTTCCGGTATCAGTAGCGCAGCCTGAGCCCGAGGGCGAAGGTGAGCCCCGGCTCGCCATAGCCCCGCAGCGACTGCCAGTGCTCGTCCGAGAGATTATCGACCCGGGCGGTCACCTCGACCTGATCGGTCAGGGCATAGCCGAGGTGGAGATCGGCCGTGACAAAGCCGTCGCGCGTGCCGCCTGAGTCGGGCATGTCGCCCTCGGCCCGCACGGTCAGGCGTCCGCTCAGCCGCTCGCCGCTGTAACCCAGTCCGACCGTGCCAGAGTGCTCGGGCACCCGCAGCAGGGCGAGACCCGTGGTGTCGTCGCGGGCATCGGTCCAGCCATACGTCAGGCTGAGGTCGAAGCCTCCGCCCAGCAGGGCGCGGCCCTCCAGCTCGACACCGTCGGTGCGGGTGCGGTCCAGATTGATATAGACGCTGTCGAAGGTCAGCGGATCGAAGCGGTAGATGATCTGGTCCTCGATGGTCAGGCGATAGACCGTCAGCCGGCCCGTGAGGCCGCCCCCGCGGCTCTGCCAGCCCAGCGCCAGCTCCGCCCCCTCGGCGTGTTCGGGCCGCAGGGCGGGGAACGGATCGGCCGAAAAGCAGAAGTCACAGACCGACTGGCTGACCGTCGGGGCCTTGAACCCCGTGCCAAAGGCCCCGGACAGACCGAAGCCCGCCCCCAGATCGGCATGGGCCGTCAGCCGCCCGGTGGTCGCGGCCCCGAAATCATCGGTGTCGTCATGGCGAAGCGCCGCGCCGACCGTGACGCGCGACGTCACGGGGAACAGCACAGTGCCATAGATCGAGCTGGTGCCCAGATCATCGGACAGGCCGCTGTCGAGGTCGGCGGATTCCGCCCGGCGTTCCAGCCCCACCGCCCAGCTGAGGCGGCCTTCGCCACCCGTGCCATCCATGTCCCAGCGCCAGACCTGGCGGTCGGCCTCAAACCGGTTGGCAAAGTCGGAACGGGTCTCGCGTTCGATATCGGTTGCGGCCAGCGTCAGGCGGTGGCGCGCCCCGCCCGTCTGGACCGACAGCCGCCCGTGGCCCGACCAGCCCTCGCTTTTCGACACATCGTCAGTGTCGCCCAGCACAAAGGCCGGGGCGGGATAGCCGTCGATCTCGACCCGGCTTTGCGTCCAGCGGATGGCTCCGTCCAGCTCGACTCCGGCACGGGGGGTGATCCGGCCCCTCAGGCCCGCCGTCAGGGTCTGAAAGCCGTCGTCCTCGGTGCCGCTGGCGGCGGCCGAGACCCCGTCGGTACGGAAGCCGGAGACGCTGAGGCCCAGCGCGCCCCGTTCTCCGGACCGGCCCACGGACAGCGCGCCTCGCTGCGTGTTCAGCGAGCCCGCCTCCAGATCGGCGCGGAGGCCGTCGACCTCGCGCGTGGTCAGGGCCACGACCCCGCCGATGGCATCCGAGCCCCAGAGGGAAGACTGGGGGCCCGACAGGACCTCCATCTGCGCGATGTCGGCCAGGCTGAGGCTGGAAAAATCATAGGCGCCGTTGATCTCGGCCGGATCATTGACCGGCACGCCGTCGATCAGCACCAGGGTCTTGCCGGGGCTGGCCCCGCGCAGACGCAACTGGGTCAGGCCGCCGAACGGTCCGGTGCGGGCCAGCGCCGCGCCCGGCACCTCGGCCAGCAGGTCGGCGGCAAAGATCGCGCCGCGCGCCTCGATATCGGCCTCGGTAAACACCCGGGCACCCGGGGTCTCGGCTTCCGGCTGCGGCAGGCGGGTGGCGGTGACGATCACCTCCTCCAGCTCCACCGGATCGCCGGGATCGCTGGAGCCGGGATCATGGGCAAGGGCGGGGGTGCTCGCGCACAGGCACAGCACCGCCAGCGATGCCGTCGTCGTCAGATGTCTCATGGACAGTCTCCGTCGGCCCGGCGGCAGCGCGCGACGGGCGTTCAAGGTGCGACCGATCCCGACCCCCGGATGGGGGGCCGGCGCTGGGATCGGGTCGCTTCGACGGACAGGTCCCGCGCCTCTGTCTGGTCCCGGACAGAAGACGAGCGACGTCGGCGGCCAGGTCTCCTGGCTTGCGGATCAACAGCCGCCGCCCTCGCCTTCCCGAACCGTCCGAAGACCGCTCAGTGACGCCGGGATTGCTCCCGGACCGGACGACGGCCTGGCCGCCTACAGTTGCGGGCACAGCCGCGGTTTTGG
>CAXICH010000029.1:0-14837 GCA_964022245.1 uncultured Alphaproteobacteria bacterium | reverse complement strand
CGGAAATGACGGGGGCCGCACCTGGGCGGTCAGCCACTATCGTCTCAAGCCCGTCACGGGCTGAGAAAGGGGAGAGCACCATGCTGAAATATCTGGCCGGCTATCTGGGCGCGGGTCTGGCGTTTGCGGCGATCGATGCCGTGTGGCTGACCACCATGACCAACCGGCTCTACAAGCCGATCCTGGGGCCGATCCTGGCCGACAAGCCGGACATGAAGGCCGCCGTGGCCTTCTATCTGATCTACATTGGCGGCATTGTGCTGCTGGCGATCTCGCCGGCGCTGAAGGACGGCGGGCTGGGCCGGGCGGCGTTGAACGGCGCCATCATGGGCTTCGTCGCCTATGCCACCTACGATCTGACCAACCAGGCGACGCTGAATGTCTGGTCGACCCGGATGACGCTGATCGATATTGCCTGGGGCACGGTGCTGACCCTGTCGGCGTCCAGCATCGGCTATCTGGCCGCGCGCTGGGCCGAGAGCCGCGCCGGCGGCTGACGTATTTTAACCGTGTTGTTCGCCGCAGGCGCGCAAGCCCTGTTCTGAGCCACGGGATCGGTTAATCTGTCGGCGAGGCTCAGGGGTGAGCCGCAGTATTCGTCGGGGGACGGCGTGCGCGCTGGCATCAATGCATTGACGGTGGCCTTTGCGGTCGGGGTTCTGGCAGGTCTTCTGCTGACCCCCGACGGGCGGGCCTGGTTGAGCCACCCCACGCTCATGCTGGGCGGGCAGGCGAATGCCTCGGCCACGGCACCCGAGACCGCTGTCGCCGACACCCCGATCGAGGTCGAGGCGCCCGTGCCGACCACGACGCTCAAATCCCGGTATGCCGACGGTACCCTCACCATCGGCGTGTTCGGTGACTCCATGGCCGATGGCCTGTGGGCGGCCCTCTATCGCGATCTCGGCGATCTGGACGGGGTCGACGTGGTCAAGTTCAGCGAGGTCTCGACCGGTCTCAGCCGTTATGACTACGTCGACATCCAGGCCAAGAGCACGCGCCAGCTGGCCGAGCGTCCGGTTGACGTCGCCGTCGTCCTGTTCGGCACCAATGACGCCCAGGCGATCGTCATCGACGGCCAGATCCATCCCTTCGGCAGTGACGGCTGGAAGGCCGCCTACGCCCAGCGCGTCGACAATCTGGTCGAGCTGATGCGGTCACGCGGCGCCGAGGTCTACTGGGTCGGTCTGCCCCGTATGAAGAGCAGCGGTTTTGACGGGCGCATGACGATCATCAATGACGTCGTCGCGGCACGCATGGCGGCGCTGGGCGTGCCCTATTTCGATACCGTGGCCCTGACCTCGAACGAAGCCGGCGGCTATGAGGCCTATCTGAGCGATGACGACGGCCGCCCCCGCCTGATGCGGGCGGGCGACGGCATCCATATGAGCATGAGCGGCTATCTGCGCATGGCCGACCCCGTGGCCGACCGGCTGAAGGCCGATCTGGGCGTGGCAGAGGCTGAGGCCGCTACGGCCACGCCCTGATCCATGATGGTCCGGGCCGCTACGGCAGCTGTGATCCTGTCCCTGACAGTGGGTCTGTCGGCCTGCCGCGCCCAGAGCCCCTACCTGCCGGTCGAGCATCCCCGGCCCGGTGACACCGTCTGCGGCGCAGCGGTGTGCGGCGCGGAATTTCTGACCCCTGCATTCCTGAAACTGGAGGCCTCGGGCCGCCCGGGCGCAGGTCGCATTCATATTCTGCAGATCGGGGACAGCCATACGGCGGGCGACCAGATCAGCGGTCAGGTGCGCAGCCGCATGCAGGCCCGGTTTGGCCGCGGGGGCCGCGGCATCCTGCCGGCCGGACTGCCCTATGTCGGCTATGCCCCGCGTCAGCTGAGCGTCGCGACAACCGGGGCCCGTTATCTGCCGGCGCCCCTGATCGCCGGGGGTACACGCGTCTCCATGGGGCTGGCCGGCGGGCAGGGTCGGCTGGAGACGGGGGCCCATCTGTCCCTCACCCTCGATCCCGACGTGCCCCTGACCGCGATCGGCGTCTGCGGTCAGGCGGGACCCGACCGGGGCGTGCTGCAGATTGTCCCCGACATCGGCCTGCCGCAAGCGATGGACTTTCGCCGCGAGACGGCCGGGCCCCTGTGTGCGGCGGCTGACCTGTTGTCCGGCAATGTCGGCCTCACGCTGGTGGCCGTCGATGCCCCCGTGGTGCTGGACGATGTCCGCCTGTGGGGCGAGGGAGGGCTGAGCCTGTCGAACCTTGGCGTCGTCGGTTCGACCCTGATGGATCTGGAAGGCCGGGACGCCGCGACCGTCGAGGCCCAGCTGCGCGCGGAGCCGCCCGACCTGATCCTGCTGGCGTACGGCACCAATGAGGGCTTTGACGACGACCTCGATCCGGCGGCCTATGAGGAGGTGCTTCGGGGCCGGATCACCTGGCTGCGGCAGGTCGCGCCGGATGCCACCCTGATGATCCTCGGCGCGCCCGACGGGCTGCGCCGTCGCCAGCCGACCCCGGGCCCCGAACGCTGGTCACAAAGCTGTGGCAGCGAGCGCGACTGGCAGACGCCGCCCGCTCTCGCGTTGGTCCGGGATGTGCAACGCCGGGTATCCGAAGACTTGGGTGTGGCATTCTGGGACTGGTACGGGCGTATGGGCGGGGCATGTTCGGCGGATCGACTGGCAGGCGGGACCGAGCCGCTGATGCGGGGCGACCGGGTGCATTTCACGGCGGTCGGAGCCGAATGGATCGGCGACATCCTCGCGGATGACCTGTTGACCACCTACGACGGCTGGCGCGCCGGCCGAACGGGCGGGAACTGACCGATGCTGTTTCCGACGCTCGCCTTCGGCGTCTTCTTCCTGTTCGTCTATTTCACCTCGTGGTCGCTGGACCGCGAGAACGGCCGCCGCAAGGTGTTTCTGCTGCTGGCCAGCTGGTTCTTCTATGCCCAGTGGGACTGGCGGTTCGTCGGACTTCTGATCCTGTCGGCGGTGCTGAACTGGGGCGTCGCCGCGCTGATCGCCCGCAATGACAGCTCGGCCCAGCGCAAATGGCTGGTGGCGCTGGGGGTGCTGGTCAATCTGCTGATCCTCGGCTTCTTCAAATACTATGGCTTCTTCATCGAACAGATGGCCGACCTCCTGACCCGGGTCGGGTGGGAGCGGGACCTGCCCCTGTTGCAGGTCGTGCTGCCGGTCGGGATCAGCTTCTTCACCTTCCAGGGCATCAGCTATGTCGTCGACGTGAACCGGCGAACGACCGAACCGGCCAACAGCCTGCTCGACGTGATGCTGCTGATGAGCTTCTTCCCGCAACTGGTAGCCGGCCCGATCATCAGGGCCTCGGACCTGCTGCCGCAGTTTGCCAAATCGCCGCGTCTGACGCGGGAAGCGGCCACTCTGGGTCTGCTTCTGATCGTCTGGGGCCTGTTCAAAAAGACGATCTTAGCGTCGGAGCTGTCGGTCAATCTGGTTGATCCGGTCTTCTTTGACCCGTCGGCCTACGGGGCGTTCGACATCGCCGCCGCCGTCTATGGCTATGCGGTCCAGATCTATTGCGACTTCTCGGCCTATTCGGACATGGCCATCGGGACCGGCCTGCTGCTGGGCTATTCCTTCCCGCGCAACTTCGACCAGCCCTATCGGGCCTCCTCGATGCAGCAGTTCTGGCGGCGCTGGCATATCAGTCTGTCCAGCTGGCTGCGCGACTATCTGTATGTGCCGCTGGGCGGGGGCAAGAAGGGCCTTTGGTCGTCCAGCCTCAATGTCATGATCACCATGCTGCTAGGGGGGCTGTGGCACGGCGCCGCCTGGACCTTTGTCGCGTGGGGCGCGCTGCATGGCGGGGTGCAGGTGATCGAGCGGCTGGGCCGGGCAGCCTTCGGGGGTCGAAAGGTGATCCCGACGGTGGTTGGCGTGGTGGTCACCTTCCACATCGTGTGTCTGGGCTGGATCCTGTTCCGGGCCGAAACCTTCGAGCTCGCCTGGGCCATGCTTGAGGGGCTGGGCCGGATGGGTCCGCTTGCCGTGACCACACCCTTCATGCTGGGCCTGATCGTCATCGGCCTTGGCATGCACTGGCTGCCGCCGCGCGCGGCCGAGGGGCTGGCGCTGAGGCTGAAAGCGGCGCCTTCGCTGACGCTCGGCCTGCTGGTCGGGGCGGCCTTCCTGCTGGTCGAGGCCATGCGCCCCGACGGCGTGGCCCCCTTCATCTATTTCCAGTTCTAGGGGAGGGTAGAGCACCATGGCCGATCATCCCGATGACCCCGAGGATCCGATTGATCCGTTCCCCACGGACTTCCCGGAGCCGCCGCCCTCGCGCTTTCCGCCGGTTGGAGAGGAGGGGGCCCCGATGGACGGGGCGCCCGTGGACCCGATCGATCCGCCCAGCGACTGGAACGCCCGCGCCGATGCGCATGACCTGCCGCTGAAGGCGAAGCGACCCAGTCGCCTGAAGACCCTGGGACGGATGGCCTTTCCGCCGCCGCCGCCCGCCGACGAAGAGATCCTGGCGGCCCGCGACCGTCGCTGGGCCAGCCGGGTGATCGTGATCGTGGGTGTCCTGATGCTGGTGTTCAACGGCGCCTCGATTCAGAACTGGGCCCGTCAGCAGGCGCCCAGTTGGTTCACTGTGACGGTGCAGCAGGTCGCCGATGTCTGGATGGCCCAGGTGTCGCAGCTGGGCGCCGACCGTCCCCGTCAGGCGATCCGCGACGCCTATCAGGACGCCCACGATGCGCGCTTTCCCGGACAGGACCCGGCATAGGACAATCGCGCGCTTGACCGCTGCGTCAGCCGACCCCTAGCTTGCGCGGCCCTTGCAGTCGGGGCGCTTTTTCGGGGTGGATCACATGCGGCGTCGTCACTGGATGAATGGACTTTCGGCTCTGGCAGTGATGACCGCCGTCCCGGCGATGGCGCTGGCGGCCCTGACCCCCACGGCTGCGCTGGCCCAGGCGGCTGCTACCGACCCCGTCGTCTATCAACAGCCGCCGGCTCCGATCGCCCAGATCCTAGACACCCTGCCCAGCGCAGCGCCCAGCCTCAGCCCGGATGGCGACACCCTGGCCCTGTTCGACCGCTCGAATCTGGCACCCATCGCGGAACTGGCCGAGCCCATGCTGCGGCTGGGCGGCTATCGCATCAATCCGCGCAACACCGGACCAGCCAACAGTCGGGTCAGCTGGCTCACAGGCCTGAGCCTGAAGGGTCTGGATGGCGCCGAGGCCGAGGCTGTGGCCCTGCCCGAAGGCGCGCGTTTCACCGCGCCCAGCTGGTCGCCCGACGGCAACGGCATCGCCTTCCTCATGGATGAGCCCCAAGGGCTGGCCCTGTGGGTGGTGGATGTCGATAGCCGCGAGGCGCGCCGCCTGACCGCCCCGGTGATCAATGCGGCAGCGGGGACCGGCGTCGACTGGCTGCCCGACAGCTCCGGCCTGTTGATCCGGGCCATTCCCGAGGGCCGCGGCGCGGCGCCCGACGTGACCCGTCCGCCTTCCGGCCCGATCGTTGAAGAAAGCATGGGGCGCGCGGCGCCGGTCCGCACCTATCAGGACCTGCTGTCCAGCCCGGGCGATGAGGCCCTGTTCGAACACTATTTCACCAGCCAGCTGATGCTGGTGCCATTGGAGGGCAGTGCGAAGCGGATCGGGCAGCCGGGCGTGATCCTCGACGCCTCCCTGTCGCCCGACGGTCGCTTCATCCTGCAGACCGTGGCCAAGCGACCCTTCAGCTATGTGGTGCCCGCGCGGCTGTTCCCCGCCGACGTCGTGGTCACGGATCTGAACGGCCAGCCCGTTCACCGCGTCGCCGACCTGCCGCTGCGGGACAATGTACCGACGCCGTTCGATGCCGTGCCGACCGGGCCGCGCTCGGTCCAGTGGCGCGCCGACGCGGACGCCACCCTGGTCTGGGTCGAGGCCCTGGACGGCGGGGATCCGGCCAATGAGGTCGCCGCCCGCGACCGGGTGCTGATGCTGCAGGCCCCATTCAACGCCCGCCCGACGACCCTGATCGACCTGCCGGAACGCTATGCCGGCATCCAGTGGGGCCGCGAGGACGTCGCCTTGGTCAACACTCGCTGGTTCAATACCCGCCACGAAATGCGCTTCGTGGTCGACCCGTCGGACCCGGGCGAGGGGCGCAAGCTGATCGATCGCAACTATCAGGATCGCTACAATGATCCGGGCTATCCGGTCATGGAGGACAATGGTCGCGGCCGGGCGGTGATCCAGTTCGCAAACGGTGGCTCGGCCATACTGATGTCGGGGGCGGGGGCAACGCGGGAGGGGGCCTATCCCTTCCTCGCGGCCATGGACCTTGGAACCGGTGAGCAGACCGAGCTCTGGCGCTCGGCGCCCGGTGAGTACGAAACCCTGGTGGGCATTCTGGACGAGGACGGCACTCGCCTGGTGACCCGTCGGGAAACCCTGACCGAGCCGGCCAACATCCAGCTGCGCGACCTTTCCGACGGTAGCCGCACGGCCCTGACAGCGTTTCCGGACCCGGCCCCGCAACTGGCCAATGTCACCCGTCAGCTGATCACCTATGAGCGCGCCGACGGCGTCCAGCTGTCGGGCACCCTCTATCTGCCGGCCGGCTACGACAAGGATCGCGACGGTCCCTTGCCGCTGTTGATGTGGGCCTATCCGGCCGAGTTCACCGACGCCAGCGTCGCCGGTCAGGTGGTCGATACCGCCAACCGCTTCGTGCGCCCCGGTGGGTCCAGCCATCTGTTCCTGCTGACCCAGGGCTATGCCATCCTCGACAACCCCTCCATGCCGATCATCGGCGCCGACGGGGCCGAGCCCAATGACACCTATATCGAGCAGCTGTCGGCCTCGGCGTCGGCCGCCATTGATGCGGTGGTGGGAATGGGGGTTGCCGACCGCGACCGGATCGCCATCGGCGGCCACAGCTACGGCGCCTTCATGACGGCCAATCTGCTGGCGCACACGGACCTGTTCCGGACCGGGATCGCCCGCTCGGGGGCCTACAACCGTACCCTGACCCCGTTCGGCTTCCAGGCCGAGCAGCGCACCTACTGGCAGGCGACCGAGACCTATACGGAGATGTCGCCCTTCACCTATGCCGATCAGGTGAATGAGCCGATCCTGCTGATCCACGGCGAGGCAGACGACAACTCGGGCACCTTCCCCGTGCAGTCCGAGCGCTTCTATGCGGCGCTGAAGGGCCACGGCGCGACGGTCCGCTATGTGGTGCTGCCGCTGGAAGCGCACGGCTATCGCGCGCGGGAGTCGGTCGGCCACACCCTGTGGGAAATGACCCGCTGGCTGGACCAGTACGTCAAGAACGCGGGCCCGCGCGAGTAGGCGCGGGCGTCGCATACCGTCAGTTTTCGACAGGTGCGCGACAGACCCCCGGCACTCCATCCTCCCACATCAGCAGGGAGGATGGCATGGCGGTTCACACATATCTGAAGGCGGGCGCCGTGGCGGCGGCGATGGGCTTGGCCCTGTCCGGGTGCATGTCTCTGATCACCGGCGGCGACCTGATCCGTGAGGGCGAGCCGATGGCGCGGTTCACCTTCGAGAACCGGTCCCAGGGTCAGCCGATTGACGTCGTCCTGATCTCGACCTGTGACGCGTCCTCGTATGGCCTGAACCGATTGCCTCTGGGCGTGGAAGTCGGTCCCGGCCAGTCCTGGAGCTGGGACATTTCGGCCGGCTGCTATGAGGTCATGGTCGGCAATGTCGGGGACGGCTCGACGCCCGGCAAACGCATCCGCATCCCGGCCAATACGCGCTTCACCCTGTACTTTACCGGCGAAGGACCGGACCCCTATCGGCAAGAGGTTCGCTGAGGGCGGGTCGGGGCGTCCAATCCGCTGACGGGGGTGTCCCCGGGCTGACGCGCGGGACAAACGTCTGCGGCTTGCGGGCCGGGCAACCCGCTGCCCGTGTCGCGCGGAAGGGCGTGTGAGATCCAGGATCGGATCCCCTGACCGGTGGTCAGGGGATCAAATGCTGTCATCTGCTGTCATCTGCAGTCAGCCGGTCAGCGAGCGATTGATGCACACGACACCACGAGGATAGGGCCCGCTGAACTTTTTTCAGCTGAGGCCAACATGAATTTCTTCCGATTGATCGGGATGAGCTTGCCGATTTCGACCGCGCTCGGCCGGCGATTGATGACGTATGGAGGAGGTCTCCTCGCACGCATCATGCCATTGGCTGTCGTATCGCTGATCGCGGCGCTTTGCGGGCTCGCGTCAGCCGGTACGGCCACGGCCCAGACTACGGAGCAAACAATCGGCGCTATCCAGCGCGGCTTCGTATCCCAGCGAGGCGACCTGTACCAGGTGGCCTCGACCACCATGGCTATCGGTCGTGACCCCGCCTCCGGCGTGACGTACCGGGGTTTTGCACGGTTCGGTATTCCGAATGGTGGTGAGATCACCGGGGCAGTGCTGCGCGTTGGCCTCGGCGGCGCCCGCAGAGGGGAGCAGGGCCCCGTGGAGGTTCGCGCAGCACCCGACTTCGTCGCCGGGAACACCGCGGCCGCCTATGACGCCCTGAGAGGGGCAGGTCCGGTCATCGGGCAGTTCGCTCCGGGCGACGCGCAGCAGACGGAGAGCATCGATGTGCCGATCAGCGCAGCAGGCCTCGCGGCCCTCAACGCCTCGCGCGGACAGAATTTCTACTTTGGACTGGCACGCGAGGACGAGACAGGCGGAGGCTTTGTCGCCGGTCTATCGCCGCCCGCTACCCAGCTCATTCTGACCTTCGCGCCCAGCCCCCCTTCCGTGTCGGGCCTCGCTCCGACGTCGGGACCGACCACGGGCGGAACGTCCGTCACCATCTCTGGCGCCAACTTTACGGACGTGACGGCGGTCACGTTCGGCGGGGTTCCCGCGACCAGCTTCACAGTGAGCAGCGCCACCCGGATCGTGGCGGTGACGCCGCCCGGTACCGCAGGCGCGGCTGCCGTCTACGTCACGACCAAGGCCGGCACCAACGACATCTCGGTCGCTCCCATCTTCACCTACATTCTGCCGGCGCCGACCGTGACATCCCTGTCGCCCGCAGCCGGTCCACGAAGCGGCGGCAATAGCGTCACGGTCACCGGCACCAACCTGACGGATGCCACGGCGGTGTTCTTCGGGAATGCCCAGTCCCCCAGTTTCAAGGTCGACAGTGCGACCCAGATTACGGCCGTCGCACCGGCGAACGCGGGCGAGGTCAACGTCCGGGTCGTCACCCCGGCAGGGACCAGCCCTGTCGCCCAAGGCAACCTCTACAACTTCGTGGCGGCGCCGTTCATCCTGTCCGCGACGCCTTCACGTGGACCGGTCGCGGGCGGCACATCGGTCACCATCAGTGGCGGATTCTTTCAGGGCGCCACATCCGTTTCGATCGGATCGACCGTGGCCAGCTTCACTGTGGACAGCAATGGGCAGATCACGGCTGTAACCAGCAGCGGTCGCGCGGGCGCAGCCACAATCCAGGTCACGACCCCGGGGGGTCTGGCAGTGCTGGAGAGCGGCTTCACCTTTGTCGAAGTGACGGTGCCCGGCCTGACGGCCCAGGCCCGGATCGGACAGGCCTATGATCAGCGGTTCACAGCGACCGGCGGACGCGGGCCATACAGCTATGCTGTCACGGCCGGCCGCCTGCCAGCCGGCCTGTCCCTCGGGACCGACGGCCGCGTCAGCGGCACGCCCACCGAGGCGGGGGCCTTCACGTTCACCGTGACTGGCACCGACACCGATGGTGTCACCGGCTCGGTCATGCAGTCGCTGACGGTTGAAGCCCCGGACACGACTCCGGCTCCTCCGGTCACCTACAAGGCGACCGCCGATCAGGCGTTCAGTCAGCAACTGCCGTCGCCGACCGCAACGGGCCCCTATACCTTTGCTCTGAGTGTGAAGACCCCTCTGCCTGACGGACTGACCCTCTCGTCGACCGGGCTGATCTCCGGGACGCCGACGGAAACGGGTATCTTTGACAAGATCGAGATCACCGTGACCGATAGTTCCACGGGGGTCGGTGCGCCCTTCGTCTTTAGCCAGGCCTACATCATTGACGTTGCCCCCGGGATTCCGACGGCCGGACCGGTAACGACCTCTGTCACCTTTGGGTCGAACGGTACGGACGTCACCCTGAATCTGTCCGGTGGCGCGGCGACTTCGGTTGCGGTGGTCACCCCGCCGACCAACGGGACCGCCACAGCCAGCGGCCTGGGCATCCGCTATCGGCCCAACCCCGGCTATGCAGGAGCGGACAGCTTCACCTATACGGCGTCCAACGCGTTCGGGACCTCGGATCCGGCCACGGTGACAATCACCGTCCCCGACCCGACCCTGAACCTGACAGGCGAGCGGATCACCACGACGGCCGGTCAGGCGATTGACCGACAGCTGTCGGCGACCGGCGGCTTTGCCCCCTATACCTACGCCCTCACTTCCGGCTCGCTGCCGGCCGGCGTGACCCTGTCGGCAGTCGGGACCCTGTCTGGCACGCCGACCGAAGGCGGTTCGTTTGCCTTCACGGTGACCGCCACAGACGCTTCCTCCGGCAATGGCCCCTTCACGACCTCGGGCACCTATACGTTGGACGTCGGCGCGCCCACCGTGGCTATTGTTCAGACCTCGCTCACAAACGGGACGGTCGCTCAGGCCTATAGCCAGCAGCTCACCACCACAGGCGGCGTGGCGCCCTACAGCTATGCCGTCACCGCCGGCAAGCTGCCGGTCGGCATGGCCCTGTCGCCGTCTGGGCTGCTGTCGGGCACGCCGACGTCGGGCGGGTCGTTCGCCTTCACGGTGACCGCAACCGACAGCGCCACGGGCACGGGCCCCTTCCAGGGGTCGAGGGCGTATGCTTTCACGGTTGACGCTCCGGCCATTACGGTGACCCCGGCCACCCTCGCCACCGCGACCCGCGGTGCGGCCTATAGCCAGGCTTTCTCGGCCGAGGGCGGGGTGGGGACCTATACCTATGCTGTTACGGCCGGCCGCCTTCCGGCGGGACTGACCCTTTCGTCGGCCGGGGTGCTCTCGGGCACGCCCACCGCCACCGGCACGTTCAGCCTTACCGTCACGGCCACTGACAGTGCCACGGGCTCGGGACCCTATACCGGCTCCGTTGCCGTCACCCTCGAGGTTGAAGGTGCTGTGATCGCAGTCAGTCCCGCGGTCCTTCCCCATGTCCTTGAGGGCACGACCTTCCAGCAGGCCTTCTCCGCCTCCGGCGGATACGGAGCCTACAGCTACGCCGTCACCGACGGTGCCTTGCCGCAAGGCGTCACCCTGACCCCGGCTGGCGTGCTCTCTGGCCGTCCGGCGGCCGAGGGCGGCTACGGCTTCACTGTGACGGCCACCGATGCCTTCGACAACGCCGGCTCGGTCGCCCTGGTGCTCGAAGTCACGGGGCGTCCGGATCCGGCTCAGGATGCCGAGGTCCGAGGCCTTGCCTCGGCCCAGGTGGACGCGACCCGTCGCCTGATCGACGCCCAGGTCGGCAACTTCAGTCGGCGCCTGGAGCAGCTGCGGATCGGCTCGCCCCGCTCATCCATGAACCTGTCCGTGGACGCTTCGGCCTTCATGACCCTCGATGACCCCGCCTCGGTGCGCGGCGAACTGGGGCGTGTGATGGGGCAGGGCCTCGTGGAAGAGCTGGTGCGTCGCGACGAGGAGGCCGTTCGTCGGACGGCGCCGGGCTCGGACCCCGCCCCGGTGGCGCGTCAGGGCGAAGCGGGCCCGGTTCGGGTCTGGACGGGGGGTGTCATCAGTGTCGGAGACCGGTCGGCTGATGGCAACGTTCCCGAACTGTCGGTGCGTTCCAGCGGTATCTCCCTGGGTGCCGACGTCAGCCTCGGCGAACAGTTCGACGTCGGCTTCGGCGTGGGCTTCGGTCAGGAAGAGACGGACGTGGGGCTGTCGGGCTCGCGGGTCGAAGCCGACAGCTGGGTCGGGGTGGGCTACGCCAGCTGGCGTCCGACCGAGGGCGTGTTCTTCGACGGCCTGATCGGTCGCGGCGACCTGTCCTTCGATCTTGCCCGCCGGGTCAGCTCGGATGGAACCATGGTGTTCGGGCAGCGCGAGGGGGAGGTGACCTTTGGCGCCTTCACCTGGGGTGTCGACATGGTGCAGGGCAGCTCCCGCTGGATCGGCTATGGCCGCCTGCAGGCCACCGATGCGGAGTTGGCAGCCTTCACCGAGACGGGTTCGGACCTGTGGTCGCTGAGCTACGGCCAGCGCACTGTGGAGTCGCGTCAGGGAGCCATCGGGCTGCGCTATCTCCACACCGTCACCTACCGCGGGGCCACCATGACGCCGGGCCTGCGGATTGAGTGGAGCCGGGAGTTCGGCGATGCCGGGGTCCAGTCCATCCGTTACGCCGACTGGCTGGACGGCGACGTCTACAGCCTGACGGAAGACGGCTGGGAAAGGTCGCAGGGCCTGATCGGCTTCACATTCAGCCGGGAGGCCCCGGGTGGCTGGGGGATCGATCTCGATATCGAGAGCCGTTTCGTCTCCCGTGACGCCATCCAGTCCCTCCGGCTGACGATCAACCGGGCCTTCTAGGGACCCACAGACGGCTCTACCGGCGCCCCCGTCCTCCAGGGACGGGGGCGCCTCTGCTCAAGGACGACCCAGCCCGTGGCAATGACCTGCCAGCTTGGATATTCCCTGCAGGGCGTCCCCATGGACGCCGAGCTTCTCGATATGTGCGCCCGCGGTGCGCGTGTGCGGCTTCTCGACCCGCCCGAGGGCAGGCTGAAGCGTTCCGTTGTTCTGACCGTGGATGGCTGGAGCCGCAGGGCTGATGTCGTCTGGAGGCAGGGTGCCGGCGTCGAACTGCGGTTCTGCCCTTAGATCTGCCGCAGGCAATGCCGCGGGACGGGTGTTGGCGCCGATGTTTCACCTCGGCGCGCCCGGCGCCAGCCGCCGCCTTGGCTGACCAAACTACCCAATACGGGTTGTCCGGCGATTGCAGCGGGATCGATCCGGAGGGATGGGCGGCCTGTCGATCAGGGCGACGCCCCGGCTGAACCGGTATTCCATTCCGATTCCCGGGACACCGGCCTCTGCCTCACGCTCGACATGCAATCGCGCCCACCGCGCATCCTGAATGAATGCCTGTCCCGAGGGAGTATCGACGCCATGGAACGACTCAGAGGATGGAAGCGCATCGCGGCCCATCTGGATGTCAGTCCCGCCACGGCGATGCGATGGGCGAGAAGTGCCGATCTGCCGGTCGTCCGCTCAGGAAACGGACGCTCGGTCTATGCCCTCTCGTCGACGCTCGACGACTGGATGGCCGCCTCGACGGTCAAGGAGGCGCGGAGCGGGCCTGTCCCCACCGGGGTTGCACCTGCGACCCCTGCTGCGGCCATCGCCATGCCTCCTGCGGGGCCGCTGGAGGTGAAGGGGCGGTGGCGGAGGCAGGCTGTGTCGGTGCTGGCCATTGCCTTCTTCGGTATCGTCCTGATGGGGTTGTCGTTCAATCTCGCGTCAGCGCGCCCCGAGCCGGGGCCGCTCGATCGAGAGGTGGAGGCCCTGTACCTCGATGCCCGCGTCGAATGGGCTGAGCGGACGCCCGACAGCCTGGAGCGGGCGACACAGCAGTACCTGCAGATCATCGCCATGAAGCCGGATTTTGCGCCGGCATTCAGCGGCCTGGCGGACGTCCACATTCTTTCCTGTGAGTTTGGCGGTGCGGACCGCGGGCGTGCCTTTGAGGCTGCCCGGGCTGCCGTGAGGACAGCCCTCGAGCTTGACCGGTCTGACGCCGATGCAAATCGCGCGGCGGGCTTCCTGCGCTACTGGACAACTCGCGATCTCTCGCTTGCGCGCCCCTTCTTCGAACGGGCCCTGCGCGAGCGTCCGAACGATCACCTGATTCATCTCTGGTACGGCAACATCCTTGTGGACGCGGGTGAGGTCGACGAAGGCGTTCGCCACCTCAGACTGGCTGTGAGACTGGCCCCCAACTCACCGGCCGTACTGACGGACTATGCCATTGGTCTGTGGCAGTCCGGCGACCGCACCGGCGCGATGGCGCGTCTGGGTGAAGTCCTGAGGCGCTTTCCCGACTACTCCGGAGCGCCGAATTTCGCGGCCCTTTTCAGCTTCCAGTCGGGCGACGTGACGGCCTATCTGGCGCATTCAACGCGCTGGGCCACGCTGATCCAGTCGCGTGATCAGCTGGAGCGTGTGGAGCGTGAGCGCGAGGCCTACCGGCGGGGAGGGGCCGAGGCCCTCCTGCGATCTGTCGCAAGCGCAAAGCCCATGCAGTCGAACTCCTGGCACGGCGGAAACCTGCAGGCGGCGGTTGCGGCCGCGCTTCTCGGAGACCGGGATTTGCTGCTGGCGCGCCTTCGGGCGACCAGCGCCTCCGAGGACTGGCGGAACCTGCGGTTCCCCGCCGACAGTTTCGTGTCGTTTCGCGGCGACCCCGAGGTGAGCAGGGAGCTCCGGCGGCTTATCGGCTAGCGATCAGCTTCCGGCGGATTGCGGTCGCTGAGGGTGCGCCGGCGGGCGCGCGATCGTGGCCGACACCCTGCGGACATGACGACCTTGCGGGCAGGGCGCGGAACCGGGCGGGATCAGCGCAGGAACGATGGTGGGTGATGTAGGGCTCGAACCTACGACCCGCTGATTAAGAGTCAGCTGCTCTACCAACTGAGCTAATCACCCGTCTCGTCCAGCCGGGCACAGGGGGGCCGGTTGCGCGAAGGGGCCGGACATACTGTCTCGCTCCAGCCAACGCAAGGCCGATTTCGTCCCGGCACCTGCGGCGTTAAGCTGCGCCCCCTGAGTCGGAGAGAGCACCATGGCACGACGGGATCTGAGCGGCGCGGTCGACTTTGCCGTGCTGGAGGCCATGACCGGTGGCGATGACGCCATCTCGG
>CAXICH010000028.1:0-15101 GCA_964022245.1 uncultured Alphaproteobacteria bacterium | reverse complement strand
AGGCGGTGCTGAAGGCACTGGACCTCGATCCCGGCAATGGCCAGGCGGACGAGGCCGACGACACCGAGGGCGAAGACGACGCCCAGGCTAACGCCCCCTCCGAAACCGAGGACGACAGCGAAGACCCGGATTCGGGCGACAGCGACGACACCTCGCCCGAGGGCCGCAGCGAGGACTCCGGCTCGGAAGGCGAGCGCGAAAGCCGCCCCGACGGCGCCCCCGCCGAGGCGGACGGCCAGGAGTCGGACCAGTCTTCGGATACCGAGGAGGGTATGCGCCCCGGCCGGACGGAGGGCGAGGACGGAAATGACCCCTCGGTCTACCGCGTCTTCACCACCGCCTTTGACGAGGTGATCGCCGCCGAGGACCTGTGCGACCCGGTCGAACTGGACCGGCTGCGTGCCCTCCTGGACCAGCAGCTGACCCAGCTGTCCAGCGTCGTCGCCCGTCTGGCCAACAAGCTGCAGCGCCGCCTGCTGGCCCAACAGAACCGCAGCTGGATGTTCGATCTGGAAGAGGGCGTGCTCGACACCGCCCGCCTGACCCGCGTCATCACCGATCCGACCGCGCCCCTGTCGTTCAAGGCCGAGAGCGAAAGCCCGTTCCGCGATACGGTCGTCACCCTGTTGCTCGACAACTCCGGCTCGATGCGCGGGCGACCGATCATGGTGGCCGCCGTCTGTGCCGACATCCTCGCCCGCACGCTGGAACGCTGCGGGGTCAAGGTCGAGATCCTCGGCTTCACCACCCGCGCGTGGAAGGGCGGCCAGCCGCGAGAGGCCTGGATCACCGCCGGCCGGCCCGCCAACCCCGGCCGTCTGAACGAGCTGCGCCACATCATCTACAAGACCGCCGACGCCCCCTGGCGCCGGTCCAAGCGCAACCTCGGTCTGATGATGCGCGAGGGCCTGCTCAAGGAGAACATCGACGGCGAGGCCCTGATGTGGGCGCACGAGCGCATGCTGGCCCGCACCGAGGCGCGGCGCATCCTGATGGTCATCTCTGACGGCGCGCCGGTCGATGACACCACCCAGACGGCCAACCCCGTCCACTATCTGGAGCGCCACCTGCGTCAGGTGATCGGCATGATCGAGGACAAGTCCGACGTCGAGCTGCTGGCGATCGGCATCGGCCATGACGTGACCCGCTTCTACCGTCGCGCCCTGATGATCACCGACGTCGACCAGCTGGCCGGCGCCATGATCGAGAAACTGGCCGAACTGTTCGACGCCAAACCGAAGACGGAGCGCACCGGGCGACGCCGCATGAAGCGCGCAGCCTAGACCCGCTCGCTGACCTTGATGGCGGCGCGGCAGCCTGCCTTGATCACCGAGGACAGCAGCCGATAGCCGGGCGCCTCGCGGCTGCCGTGGTCGACGGCGTGGTTGTGGTGGGCCATCTCTTCGGCCCGGAACTGCGCCAGCTCGCGGGCCAGTTCGGGATCGCGATCCGCAAGCTCGGCGATCTGGTCGGCGTAGTGCTGCTCGATCACCGACTCGACCGCCTCGGTGCAGGCATGGGCCGCCTTCTCGCCCATCAGGGCTGTGCCGGCGCCCAGCACACCGGCCGCCAGGTGCCACAGGGGCAGGGCGGCGGTGGGCGCGACGCGGTTCTGGTTCAGCAGGGCCTCGAACCGCGACAGGTGCACCTGCTCGTGCCCCTCCATCCCGGTCAGGTCCCCGGCGATGGCGTCCTTGCCCTTGCGCCCCTCAAACACGGCGCGCTGCGCGCGGTAGATCTGAACGGCGGCATACTCCCCCGCATGGTCGACCCGCAGGATTTCGGCCATCCGCGTCCGCGTCATACCGGCGCCCGGTCGGGGCAGGGGGATGGCGCGCGACCCCTTGCGCCCGGTGATCTCCGGGTCGTGCAGCGGGTCAGCGGAGGGATCAGCCTCTGGGGGCACGGGCATCCTTGGGACGTTTCGCGGCCAGCAGGCTGAAGATCGCGAGGGCCGCGGCAATCAGGGTGTTCCAGCCTGCCATGGACAGGCCCAGGAAGCGCCATGTCACGGCGTCGCACGCCACGATCGGCTCGACCTCGGCGGTGCCCATGGCCAGCGCCGCCAGCCGTTCCAGATTGATCTCGCCCGCGCCGCCTGAGCAGATGGCCGGCAGCTCCCACCAGCCGATCTCGCCCCCGGCATGGAAGCCGGCCGTGATCGCGCCGGTCAGGAAGACGATGAACAACAGAAAGGCCGCGACGCGTGGCGTCCCGCGGCTGGCGCGGCTGACCAGGGCCCACAGGCTGGCGGTCAGGGCGATGGCGACGGCGACCCAGTAGACCTCGCGCTGTTTGAGGCACAGGTTGCACGGGGCCAGTCCGCCAAACCGCTCGAAGGCGTGGGCGGCGGCAAGGAGGCTCAGCGACGCCGCAAGGGCGAACACCGTCCACCAGCGGGTCAGGACACGATAGGCCGACATCATGCTGTGATGCTTAGCGCGGTCCTGCGGGAACGTCGATCCATCATCGTCGGCGGCTGGACCTGACACACCGGGATGCTAGAGGAGCCGCATGACGACCGAACCCGCGCCGATCCCCCCGTCCTCGGAACAGGATGACGTCCGCCACAATCTGGCGCGCCTTCTGCGGCGGCTGGCCGACGACGGGGCTGAAAGCGGTCTGACCCTGCACGAGATCCGCGACCGGCTGGACGAGCGGGCCTATGGCCTGCTGATCCTGATCCTCGCCATCCCCTGTCTGGTTCCGGGACTTTACGGCGTGCCCCAGGTGGTCGGCATCGTGATCGTGATCCTCGCGGCCCAGCTGCTGGTCGGGCGCGAGGAGCCGTGGCTCCCGCAGTGGGTGCTGAGGCTGCGGGCGCAGGCCAGCTGGCTCAAGGCCATGGCCGATTTCGCCGAGCAGCGTCTGGGCTGGATCGATCGCTTCTCGCGGCCGAGGCTGTCGGCCTTTGCCTCCGGAGCGGGCGAAAAGCTGGCGGCCCTGTTCATGATTCTCGCGACCCTGACCATCGTCCTGCCCATGACCAACACCATCCCCTCGGTGGCGCTGTCGTTGCTGGCGGTGGGTCTGATCCAGCGCGACGGCCTGTTCGTCATCGGGGGAGCGGTCGTGGCCACAGCCTGGATCGGCCTGCTGACCACGCTCGCCGTCGCCTTCCTGCTCGGTGCCGACTGGGCCATGCGACTGGTGACGGACCACATTCCGGGGCTGGGCTGAGGCCGGCTCGCCACAAGGTGAAGCCGCCTCGCTTGGCTTGAGCGGTCGGGATGACTAGGTTCCGGCCTCAAAGGCGGCCGTGCGTGCCGCCGTGAACCCTTCAGGATCAGGAGACGCGACCATGGACGACGCGACCCAAACCCCCTCGGCCCAGCAGATCAATGCCGCAAACCCGCTCGGCGTTGACGGTTTCGAATTCGTCGAGTTCACCGGGCCCGAGCCCAAGGCCATGGTCGAGCGGCTTGAGCTGATGGGCTTCACCCAGACCCATGTGAATCCGGAAAACGATGTGGTCCGCCTCAAGCAGGGCGACATCACCATGCTGGTCAACCGCTCGCCCAAGGGTCAGGCCGCCGAATTCGCCGGCGACCACGGCCCTTCGGCGAACGGCATGGCTTTCCGGGTCAATGATGCCAAGGCCGCCTGGGAAGGCGCCGTCGCGCGCGGTGCCAAGCCTGCCGAGGGCGCCGCCGGCGGAGCGCTGGGGGGGGATTACCCCTACATTCTGCAAGGCATCGGGGGCTCTCTGCTCTATATCGTCGACAGCTATGGGGCCAGGGGCTCGCTCTATGACGGATGGAACGAGATCGAGGGCTGGCAGGAGGCCGAGAAGAAGAACTCGGTCGGCCTGTATTCGCTGGATCACCTCACCCACAACGTCAAACGCGGCCAGATGCGCACCTGGTCGGGCTTCTACGGCGACGTCTTCGCCTTCGAGGAGCAGAAATATTTCAACATCAAGGGCAAGGCGACTGGCCTGCTTTCCCAGGCGATGATCGCGCCGGACAAGGCCATCCGCATTCCCCTGAACGAGAGCCAGGACGACAACTCCCAGATCGAGGAATTCCTGAAGCGCTACAATGGTGAGGGCATCCAGCACATCGCCCTGCACACCGACAACATCTTCGAGACGGTCGAGGAGATGAAACGGCGCGGCATCCCCTTCCAGGACACCATCGAGACCTATTTCGATCTGATCGACAAGCGGCTGCCCGGTCACGGCGAGGACGTGGCCCGCATGCGTCTGAACCGCATCCTTATCGATGGCTCGGACGAAGACGGCCTGCTGCTGCAGATCTTCACCCAGGACACCTTCGGCCCGATCTTCTTCGAGATCATCCAGCGCAAGGGCAATCAGGCCTTCGGTGAGGGCAATTTCCAGGCCCTGTTCGACTCCATCGAGCTGGACCAGATCCGGCGTGGCGTGATCAAGGTGGATGCCTAAGCCGCCGGCCTGGATCCCGTTCACGGGACCGGTTGCAGCAGGGGTTACGGCGGGGCTCGCCGCGCCGCACCTCGGCTTCTGGCCGCTGGTGATCGCCGCCACCCTGATGGGGCTTGTGCCGGTGGTGGGGTATCAGCTTTGGAAGCGGGCGCATCACGAACGATGACGCCCTGTGGGGAGGCGGACCGATGAAAACGTGGATCGCGGCGGTTGCGACCGCCCTGACGGTGGCGCTGGCGGGACCTGTCCTCGCCCAGGATAGCGCAGGCTGGTCGCTGGCCATTCACGGCGGGGCCGGGGTAATCGAGCGGGGCAGCCTGACCCCCGAACAGGACGCGGCCTATCGCGCGGCGCTTGAGGAAGCGCTGGACGTCGGAGCCGAGGTTCTCGACGGCGGCGGCACGGCGCTGGACGCGGTTGAAGCCGTCATTCAGGTGCTGGAGGACAACCCCCTGTTCAACGCCGGTCGCGGCGCGGTCTTCACCGCTGACGGCCGGATCGAGCACGATGCGGCCATTATGGACGGCACAACCCTGGACGCCGGGGCTGTCGCCGGCCTGACCCGCACCCGCCATCCGATCAGCGCTGCGCGCGCGGTGCTGGAGAATTCGCCGCATGTCTTCCTGATCGGGCAGGGGGCCGAGACCTTTGCCCGCGATCGGGGGCTGGAAGAGGTCGACCCGGCCTGGTTCTTCACCGAGCGGCGCTGGCGCGGTCTGGTCCGCCAACTGGAGCGCGAAGGCCTGCCCGTGCCGGCCCGTCCCGAGGGGGCCCCGGCCGAAGGCGCCATGGCCGCGGTCGCTCCGCCGCTGGATGAGCGCAAGTTCGGCACTGTCGGCGTGGTCGCGGTGGACCGGGTGGGACGGCTGGCGGCGGGCACCTCGACCGGCGGCATGTCTGGCAAGCGCTGGGGCCGGGTTGGCGATGTGCCGGTGATCGGCGCGGGCACCTATGCCTCGAACGCCGAGGGCTGCGCCGTCTCCGCGACCGGCTCGGGCGAGTACTTCATCCGCGCGACCGTGGCCCGGGACATCTGCGCCCGGTATGCGTGGGAACTCAGCTATCCCGAATCCGAAGAAAACCGGGCCATGGCCGTGGAGGATGTCTGTTCGCCGGACACGGCGTGCGCCGGCCCCAGACAACCCGTTCATGTGGCGGCGAGCGAGGAAATCCGCCAGGTCGGCGACCTGGGCGGCGAGGGGGGGGTGCTCGTCATGACCGCCCAGGGCCAGGCGTGGTTCGAGATGAACACCTCGGGCATGTACCGGGGCCGGGTATCCGAGAACGGCGAGCGCCGGGTGGCCATCTATGCCGACGAGGAAGACTGACCGTTGCAGGCGATCGATCTCTCCGAAAAGTTCGCGACGTTCGACGACCACTGGCGGCCACGCGTGGCGGCGCAGCTGAACGGCCAGGACGTGCGGCTGGTGAAGGTCCAGGGCACCTTCCCCTGGCACAGTCATGCCGACGCCGAGGAGATGTTCCTGGTCTGGAAAGGCCGGTTCCGCGTCGAATTCCGGGACCGGATCGTCGCGCTCGACCCCGGCCAGTTCATCGTGGTTCCGCGCGGCGTCGAACACCGGACCGCCGCCGACGAGGAAGCTGAAGTGCTGATTTTCGAGCCGTCGGGGGTGATCAACACCGGGGACGCCCCGACCTCGGAATTCACCGCCCCTGCAGGAGCAACCGTATAATGGCCCAGCGCGATCACCCCGGCGTGGCCGTGCCACCGCCCCTGATCTATTTCGCCTTCCTCGGTCTCGGCTGGGCTCTGGATCGCTATGGCGCGCAGATCGGTCTGCCGGCGGGTGAGGACATCAGCCTTGGCCTCGGGACCGAACTGCGGCGGGGCATCGCCCTGGCCCTGATCATTGGCGGCCTGTTGCTGGACGGTATGGCGGCGGGCCTGTTCCGGCGGCTGGACACGGCGGTCGAGCCGTGGAAGCCCTCGACGGCGCTGGCGACCGAGGGGCCCTACCGGTTCAGCCGCAATCCGATCTACGTCGGTTTCGCCATCACCTATGCCGGTCTGGCGGTGGCCATGGATTCGCCGGTCGCCATTTTAATGCTGGCGCCGTGTCTGGTGGTTATCGACTGGTCTGTGATCCGCAAGGAGGAGGCCTATCTGGCCCGCACCTTCGGCGCCGAATACGAGGCCTATCGCAACCGGGTCAGGCGCTGGCTATGAGTGCGGAACGGCCCGACGACCTGTCCGCCCTTGCGATCGAGGAGCTGGACGCGGCCTGCGCCCTCAGCTGGGCCGAGATGAAGCGCATCACTCCCTGGGGTGACACCTATGACGGCCTGACCGCCGGCGGGCTCGAGGTCGAGGTCGAGCGCCGCTACATCTGGGCACACCAGCCCGAAGGCGCCATCGCCATCGAGGTCGAGGTGCGCTTGCCGGGGACACGGCAGGGAGCAGAGGCCCGCGCGGTGATCGAACCGTCGCGCTGACGGGCGGCCATTAACCTTTCCCGTTGCCAAGCGGGCGGACCCTGCCATCATGGCCGCGGCTGAGGGAGACAATCGTGGCTGTCTATGCGTCTGACTTTCAGGGGGGAGGGGTCTTCGAACCCGTCGACCCACCCGTGTTCCTCGGGCTGGAACCGCTGATGCTGGCCTTGCTGGTCGCCATCGGCGCCATCCTGTTCTGGCTGGGCTGGATGTATCGCAACAGCCAGACCGGTCGCGATCCCGACGCGGCCGAGCGTATCTGGAAGGCGATCGATGACTCCCTGAAGGCCGCCATGAAGGCGGACGGAAGCGCCCTGATCGGTCGGGCCGAAGAGGTGGAGCGAACCATCCGGCGCAATCTCGGCGCGACACTGGCCTTCGGCGAAGGGCTTGGCGCGGAGTTGAAGAGGCTCGACGATGCGCTGGACGGGCGTCGCCCGGAGAGCCACGACCCTCACCCGGAGCACGACGAGGAGGAACACGCGAGCGACACCGGAGAGCACGCTGAATCCGCTCATTCCGGCGCGGTGACCCAGATCACGGTCGTCAACGGCGTCCGCGAGGGGGGAACCCCGGGGCGCCGACATTCGGGCTCGGGTCATTCGGGCGGCGGGCATGCGACGCACCTCACCCCCCGCGAACGCGATCACGCTCTCCGCGCCGCCATCGCCGACCTGAACGACTACTGGCGCCTCAAGAGCGAGCGCATCGGCGAAATGCGCGCTGCCCATCGCGAGCTGTCGTCGGACTGAGGTTTTCCTCGCGGCGGAAACGGCCTAATCGGTAGGGATGAAACTCGCATCTCTGAAACATGGCCGTGACGGCCGCCTCGTCGTGGTGTCGGAAGACCTGAACTGGTTCACCGACGCCTTTCTGATCGCCTCCACGCTGCAGGCCGCGCTGGATGACTGGGAGCGGTGCGAACCCCGTCTGCGTGCGCTGGCCGAAAGTCTGGAGCATGAAGCCGTGCCGCGCGGCCGCTTCCATGAGCGCGAGGCTTCGGCCCCCCTGCCGCGCGCCTATCAGTGGGCCGACGGCTCGGCCTATGTGAATCACGTCGCCCTCGTCCGGCAGGCCCGTGGGGCCGAAATGCCCGAGAGCTTCTGGACCGATCCGCTGATGTATCAGGGGGGCTCTGACGGCTTTCTCGGACCGCGCGACCCCATTCCGCTCGCCGATCCCGCCTGGGGCTGTGACCTCGAGGCCGAGGTTGTGGTCGTCACCGGGGACGTGTCGCAGGGCGTGACGCGCGACGAGGCGCTCGGTCACGTCCGTCTGATTGGCCTGGTCAACGATGTGTCCCTGCGCAACCTGATCCCGGCCGAACTGGGCAAGGGGTTCGGCTTCGTCCAGTCCAAGCCCGCCAGTGCCTTTACGCCTGTGTTCGTGACGCCGGATTCGCTGGGCGAGCGCTGGAAGGATGGCAAATTGCACGGCGAACTGACCGTGACCCTCAACGGCAAGCCGTTTGGACAGGCCGATGCCGGCGACGACATGACTTTCGATTTCGGCACCCTGATTGCGCACCTCGCCAAGACCCGGTCGCTGGTGGCGGGCTCGATCATCGGGTCCGGCACGGTGTCGAACCGCGACGCCGACGGGGGGCCCGGCAAGCCGGTCAGCGAGGGCGGGCTCGGCTACTCCTGCATCGCCGAGGTTCGCACCGTTGAGACCATCCAGCGCGGCAAGGCCGAGACGCCTTTCCTGCAGCACGGCGATACCGTCCGCATCGAAATGCTGGATGAGAAGCACCACTCGCTCTTCGGAACCATCGAGCAGACTGTGGAGCCTGTCGGATGAAACCGGTTGTCCTGTCCCTGATCGCGGCCCTCGCCGCGGGACCGGTCCTGGCGCAGGAGCCTGACGCCTGGACGTCGCAGACGGCGGATGACCTCACCCTGGCCTATGCGGTGTTTCCCGAGGGGATCGCGGTCATCGCCCGGTGTCAGGCTGGCACGCCCGAGCTTCTGGTGCAGGGGCTGCAGATCCGCGCGCCGCAGATCGATGTCGCTGCACGGTTCGGCGATGGCCGCGTCCACTGGGCGTCGTGGGCCCCGTCCGACAACGGGCGGTATCTGATTGCCGAGCGGCCGGCCCAGCTGATGCGGGGGTTCGTCAATACGCGCGCGGCCATGCTGCAGTTCGGCGAGGGTGATGGCGCGGTCCAGTTCACCCTGACCCCTCCGGCGGATACATCGGGTATGGAGGGCGTCCTGACCGCCTGTGGCCAGCCCCTTTTCCATGAACGGGATGAGGCGGAGCCGCTCCGTCTGTCGCAGGAAGAGGACTTCCTGCGCGAGGGCCGGGTGATCATATCGCCCCGTGCCGCCCGCGACCGTGTGTCCGGCTGGGCCTATGTCACCTGCATGACGGCCGAGGGCGGCCGCCTGACCGACTGCGAGGCCGAGGCCGAAAGCCCTGCCGGCTATGGCTATGGCGAGGCCAGCGTGCGCTCGCTGGAAGAGTCCCGCATCCGCGGCGAGGTTCCGCCCGGACGCCTGGTTTCGATCCGCCTGACGACGATGGTGGAGTGACCGATGCGCGCGCCGATCCGTCGACCATGCACGGCAGCCCTCGCGCTTGTTCTCGGGCTGGCACAGGCCACGCCCGGTCTCACGCAGGACCCCGGTGACGACTGGGACATCGTCCGGGACCGCCGCAACAAACAGGTGATGGCCTATCTCCAGTTCAGCAATGGACTGGGCATCACGGTCCGGTGCCTGGACGGTTCGCTTGATGCGGTGATCGGGGGCCTGCCCCCGCCCGTCAATCCGGAACCCAGCAGCATCGGCATTTCATACCGCCCCCTCTACATGACCTTCCGGGATGCCGAGGAGTATGGGGGGCGCTGGGTGATCGCCGTCAACGACACCATGGCGGTGGGCCTGTTCCCCGCGCCCTTCGCTCGCAGATTGCGCGAAGGCGGGGCACTGCAGATTCGCGTGCCGGATGGGGGCGGTGAAGGCCGGTCGCTGTCCTACCGGATCGAGCTTCCGCCCTCCGCCCGTCACATCGATGAGGTGTTGACCACCTGCGATCGCCCGCTGGATGACCCGCGCGATGATGTGCTTGGACGGGATGAGAATCCCGGCTTGCCCGCGTCGATCATCTGGGAAAGGGCGCCACGACCGACTTTCCCCAACAACTCCACCTACGCCTCGGGCTTTGCGGTCATCAGCTGCAACACACGGCCCGACGGCAGTCTCGAAGATTGCATCGCGGAGTCACAGCATCCGGCGGACTCAAGGTTCGGCCGCGAGGCCCTCAATGCCACACGCCGGGCCCGTCTGCAGGTCGCTGAGGACGCCGACGCCCCTGTGCCGGTGCGTCGGGTGTTCTTTACGGTAACCTTTCGTTTGATGTGAGGGATGGCGGGATACAGGGCGATGCGATCGCCCGTCCGATCTCAATAAGCCGTGGCATCACATTACATGATCCGCTAAATCCCCCGGACCTCACGCGGGTGTGGTGGAATTGGTAGACGCGCCGGACTCAAAATCCGGTTCCGAAAGGAGTGTCGGTTCGAGCCCGACCACCCGCACCATCGCCCTCAGGGCTGGCCGGCCTTCTGCACGATGATGCCCACGGACGTGGTCGCGAATCCGGCCAGTGCCAGCCGCAGGTGTGGCTCCGGCAGATAGGGCGGAATGTCGACAAAGCTGTCGACCGGGCCTCTCCCGGCATCGAAATCCAGCGGAGCGACTGTATGGCCTGCGGCGGTCAGCCGTTCGGCCAAGGCGGTCAGGTCGCGGCGGCGATAAAGGACGGTCCCGCCCGTCTCGAGCGTATTCACGTCAGACGTCAGGTTCAGCTCGGTCGTGTGGATCGCGAACCCGCCGGGTTGAAGCGTTTCGATGGATCTCTCGATGAAGGCCATCCCTGCCTCCAGACTGCCGAGGTGTTCCAGCGCGCAGGCGGACCAGCAAAAGTCGTAGCCGGTCAGGTCTTTAGGGATGGCGTTCATGTCGACGACGCGGAAGTCGACCGCAGCCTCGAAGACCTCGGGATCGCACAGGTCCGGGCGCATCAGCGCGGCCTTGCCTTCGGCGTGCTGGTCGGTAGCCGTCCAACCGGCGTCGGCCGCCTGCTCGGGCGCTAGATCGGTCCCGGTGATCCGGCAGCCGCGCGAGGCGAAATAGGCCGCCAGTGGCTCCCGCCCGACGCCGAAGCCCAGGCCCCTGGCGCCAGCCCGCAGCTGGCGGCGTTCATGCAGGGCCTGAGCGATAAAGACGAACTCCCACAGCTTGCGATGATAACGCAGCCGTTCGCCCAATCGCTCGGACCAGTAGGAGAACCACGGGGTCTCGAAGTCCGCCTGCCGACAAGGGCGGGAGCGAGTGAGCACGTCCAGGCCGGGCTTGCGATCGTCGCGCAGTGTCGGCTGGCCCAGCCAGTGGCCTTCGTCCGGTCGACGAAGGGCCGACAGTTCACGCATCTGCTGTTCCAGCAGCGCAATGCGTCCCTGAAGTTCGGAGATCCGACGCGCGGTCTCGTCCGACTCCGGGTGCGGGGGCTCTATCGTCATATGTCACGATTAGCAGAGGGAAACCGGTCGTCGACCTGGAATTGCCGGGGCCGGGGCTTTTCGCAGTTGTAAAACGGGCGGGCGCGTCTCATTTGCACGCCATGCAGGATCTGGAAGCGACCCCTCCCAAGCCCGCGCGCGGCCCGGGCTTTCCCGAGTTCGTCGCCCTGATCGCCATGATGATGGCGTTGAACGCCCTGGCGATCGACATGATGCTGCCGGCGCTACCCGCCATCGGCGACGCCCTCGACGTGGCGTCCGAGAACGCGCGGCAATGGGTGATCACCGCCTACCTCCTCGGGTTTGGCATGGCCCAGTTGATCTACGGCCCACTGGCGGACCGCTATGGCCGCAAGCCAGTGCTGATGGCAGGGCTCAGCCTGTACGTCCTGTTCAGCGTGGTCGCCGCCTTCACGACGACCTTCGAGGCCCTGATTCTCGCGCGGCTGGGCACCGGGCTGGGGGCTGCGGCCCTGCGCGTGCTGGCGGTATCGATCGTGCGTGATCGCTATTCCGGGCGGACCATGGCCCGGGTCATGTCGCTGAGCTTTCTCGTCTTCCTTGGCGTGCCCATCCTGGCGCCGACGCTGGGGCAACTGGTGCTGTTCGTCGCCCCGTGGCGCTGGATATTCGGCGTCCTGGCTCTCGCGGGCTCGGGATTCATGATCTGGGCCCTGATCCGCCTGCCCGAGACCCTGGCCGCAGAGAATCGCCTGCCGATCCGCTTTGGCCGGATCGCCGAAGCCTTCCGCGCCGTTGTCAGCGACCGGCTCTCGGTCGGCTATACGCTGGCGATGACGGCGATCACCGGATCGCTGTTTGCCTTCATCAATTCCAGCCAGCAGATCTTTTTCGATGTGTTCCAGCAGCCGACCCTGTTCACGACCGTCTTCGGCCTCATGGCGGCCGGGATCGCCGTGGCGTCCCTGACCAATGCGCGACTTGTCGAGCGGCTGGGATCGCGGCGCCTGTCGCATCTGGCCCTGATCGGCTTCATCACCTCAGCGGCCGTCCATGCCGGCGTGACCCTGACCGGCCACGAAAGCCTGATCAGCTTCGCCCTGCTGCAGGGGCTGACCATGTTCTGCTTCGGCTTCATCGCGGGCAATTTCGGCGCCCTGGCCATGAACAATATGGGCCGGATCGCGGGGACAGCCTCGTCTGTGCAGGGGTTCGTCTCGACGACGTTCGGCTCGCTGACCGGCTTCCTGATCGGCCAAAGCTTCGACGGCACGGCGGCGCCCATGACCATCGGTATCACCGGATGCGGCGTGCTGGCGCTCGTCGCGGTGCTGGTGGCCGAGCGGGGCAAGCTGTTCAGCACGGTCGAGACTGAAAGCCGACCGGCCTGAGCTTGACCTTGCGCGGCGGGGCTGGTCGGGTGACCGGAACGAAGGTGCCTCCGGATTCATTTCCGGCGGGCGCGACACCGACACAATGAGGAAACCCCGATGGCCTTCAAGCTCGCTTCCGTCTCCACACTTGCCATCACGACCGCTCTGGGCATGACGGTGGCGGCCTGTACCTCCATGCCGGGATGGAGCGGGCCGGGATCCTCGCCCGCCGTCGAGGCGCCTGCCGAGGTGCAGTGGGTGCGCGACGTCCACTCGCATGCGCGGCCCGAGATCGCACGGGTGACCCACGTCGACCTGGACCTCACGGCGGATTTCGCCGCCCGGTCCCTTTCTGGCACCGCGACCCTGGACGTTCAGGGTCAGGCCGGCGCGACCGAGCTGATCCTCGATACCCGCGATCTTGACGTCTGGGCTGTGCGCGATGCGGCGGGCAATCCTCTGCCGTTCCACAGCGGCGAGGAGACGGAGTTCCTCGGCCGGCCGCTCACCATTGCCCTGCCGCCGCTCGCCGCCGGCGAAACCCGCAAGATCGTGGTGCAATATTCGACCCGCCCGGACGCCGCAGCGCTGCAGTGGCTGAACCCGGCCCAGACGGCGGGCGGCGAGCAGCCCTATCTGTTCAGCCAGGGGCAGGCGATCCTGACGCGCACCTGGGTGCCGACCCAGGACAGTCCCGGCATCCGCCAGTCCTATTCCGCCCGCATCGTCGTGCCCGAGGACCTCAAGGCGGTCATGAGCGCCGAGATGCTGACGCCTGAAGGCGAGCCGGCCGGGCCGGGAATGCGCGCCTACCGCTTCCGCATGACCAATCCGGTGCCGCCCTATCTGATCGCCCTCGGCGTGGGCGACATCGCCTTTGCGTCCCTGGGCGAACGAACCGGCGTCTATACCGAACCCTCGATGCTCGAGGCCGCCCGCGCCGAATTCCCGGCGGTCGAGTCGATGGTCGAGGAGGCCGAGGCGCTGTACGGCCCCTATCTGTGGGGCCGGTATGACCTGCTAGTGCTGCCCCCCAGCTTCCCCTTCGGCGGCATGGAAAATCCGCGCCTGACCTTTGCCACCCCGACCATCATCGCCGGGGACCAGTCGCTGGTCGCCCTGGTCGCCCACGAACTGGCCCACAGCTGGTCCGGCAATCTGGTGACCAACGCCACCTGGGACGACTTCTGGCTGAACGAGGGCTTCACGGTCTATTTCGAGAATCGGATCATGGAAGCGGTCTATGGCCGCGACCGCGCCATGCAGGAGCAGGTGCTCGGCTGGGAAGACCTGCAGGGCGAACTGGCCGATCTGCCGCCCGAGGATACGCGCCTGAAGCTCGACCTCGAAGGCCGCGACCCGGACGAGGGCATGACCAATATCGCCTATGAGAAGGGCGCCTTCTTCCTGCGCACCATCGAGCGGATCGTCGGACGCGACCGGTTCGATGCCTGGCTGAAGGGCTATTTCGAACGCAATGCCTATCGACCCATGACGACGGCGATGTTCCTTGAGGACATCCGGACGCACCTGATCCGCGGCGACGCCGCGCTGGAAGAGGCGCTGATGATGGATGCCTGGGTCTATCAGCCCGGCCTGCCGTCCAATGCCATGGCCCCGGTCTCACAGGCCTTCGAGCCGGTTGATGCTGCGGCCCGCAGCGTCTTTGTCGAGGGGGGCGCCCCCCCGCAGTCGCTGTGGCAGGGCTGGAACACCCAGCAGCGCCAGCGTTTCCTGGGCTGGCGTCCCGCGGGACACCTCGCCGGTCAGGACTGGCTGACCGAATCACAGTTGCAGACGCTGGACGAAGGCCTGGGCCTCTCGACCGAGGGCAATGCCGAAGTCCTGTTCGCCTGGCTCCAGATCGCCATGACCCACCGCTATGAGCCGGCCGTAGCCCCGACCGAGGCGTTCCTGACGGGCATGGGGCGGCGCAAATTCGTCCTGCCCCTGTTCCAGACCCTGTGGGGTGAGGGTGACTGGGGCCGCGATCTGGCGCGGCGCATCTATGCCGAGGCCCGGCCGCTCTATCACCCGGTGACCAGCAATTCGGTCGACGACGTCGTGGGCGTGCCGCAGTAAATCCCGGCACCGTCGCGACCCAATGCGGCGGTCGTCCCTCCGGGCGGCCGCCGTTTCCATGACGCGGGCGCCATGATTGTGGCCTGGCAGCCTTCAAGTATACATATTTCTGTCGTATTTAGCAGAACGCGGTATGTGCCAATATTTCCACGGTTACCGTCATGTAATCGATCGGCCTTGGAACTGCCCGAACCCATACATACTTGATCCTCTGCCAGTCGGGATGGCTGGTAACTGATCAACGATAAAAAGGAACTACACGCATGCGTAGTCTCGTACTCTCTGCCGCTGCCCTGGCCCT